>CAJQLK010000001.1 GCA_905479165.1 uncultured Flavobacteriales bacterium
AACACGAATCCCAAGTAAAATGCCATCCATTTGCAGGTGGAATACCAGGCAATGCTATTGGTTGAGATTCATAAATATATTCCTCAACAGCTCCTACAGGATTATTAATACAATCTAAAGCCGCATTCCCACTGTTTAAAACATCACAATTTGGTGAAATATCAGTACTTATCACCCAATCAACAGGAATTTGAGTTACAGTAGGATGATTCCAAACATCTAGGGTTTGAGCAAAAGTTGACAAGGTTGTACCATCACAATCACGATAAATCTTCATTTTAAAAATATACAATCCTACATTAGGATCAGCAGGATCTTTAATGCATTCCCAAGTAATTTCACCACCCATAATATGAGTTGCATTTGCATTAATAAAAGTTAATATTAAGACGAGAAAAAATATAAGTTTCTTCATTGTATTCGTATTTTCTACAAAAATACAAAAATATCAGAGAAAATAATAAGCTTTCAAAAACAATATTATCTTTTAAAAAAAACACCACTAAACTTAAGTTAACATCTGATAATTATTACTTTTGGACTCCCAAAAATAACTATGGAAGATTATTTGCAAAAACTAAACCCTGAACAACGAAATGCTGTAACACATTCAACCGGACCATTAATGGTAATTGCTGGAGCAGGATCAGGAAAAACAAGAGTATTGACCTACAGGATCGTACACCTACTAAAATCTGGAGTATATCCATATAATATTTTGTCTTTAACTTTTACCAACAAAGCATCAAAAGAGATGCGTAAAAGAATAGAACTAATGGTAGGGGAATCAGATGCTAGAAGCCTTTGGATGGGAACTTTTCACTCTGTTTTTTCTAAAATTTTACGATTTGAAGCCGAAAAATTAAATTATCCAAGTAACTTTACAATTTACGATACGGACGACTCTAAAAGTTTAGTGAGAAGTATCATTAAAGAGTTAAAATTAGATAAAGATATTTATAAAGTTGGCGTGATAAGGAACAGAATATCATCACTAAAAAACAACTTTATTACTCCTGCTGGATACAACAATAAGTCCGAACTTAACCAACAAGATAAAATCGCAAAAAGAACTGAATTTGGAAGGATTTATCAAATTTATGTTCAAAGATGTGAAAAAGCATCAGCAATGGATTTTGATGATCTACTTTTAAAAACATACCAATTATTAGAAAATCATTCTGATGTATTGTTAAAATATCAAGAAAAATTTAAATATCTTTTAATTGATGAGTACCAAGACACTAATCATGTTCAGTATCTGATAATAAAAAAATTATCAGCATTAAATGAAAATATCTGTGTGGTTGGAGATGACGCTCAAAGTATCTATTCATTTAGAGGAGCAAACATTCAGAATATCCTCAATTTTAAAGTTGATTATCCTAACTATAAAACTTACAAATTAGAACAGAATTACCGCTCCACCTCTACTATAGTTGAGGCCGCAAATAGCATTATCAAAAAAAATGAGAAACAAATTGATAAAAATGTTTGGACAAGCAATACAAAAGGAGATAAAATAATTGTTGTAAAAACAGGCTCAGATAATGATGAAGGGAGGCTAGTTGCAAACACAATTTCTGATGTGCAAATGAGAAATCAAGCGCACCATAAAGATTTTGCTATTCTCTACAGAACAAACGCCCAATCTCGTTCTATGGAAGAGTCGCTCAGAAAGAGAAACATTCCTTATAAAATCTATGGAGGATTGTCATTCTATCAACGAAAAGAAATTAAAGATTTATTAGCTTATTATCGCCTTTGCATAAACCCAAATGATGAAGAAGCTTTTAAGCGAATTATAAACTATCCAACAAGAGGGATTGGCGCAACAACTATTCAAAGACTAATTTTTTTTGCAAACGAAAAAAACAAGTCCATTTGGGAAGTGATAAACCATCTTGATGAAGCTGACATTAACATTAATAATGGGACTCAAAAAAAGCTGAAAGAATTTACTTTATTAATCAATAATTTTATTGTAAACACCAAGAAAAAAGATGCATATATTGTAGCGGAAGAAATCGCTAAACAAACTGGACTTTTTAATGATTTATACTTCGACAAATCACCAGAAGGAGTCAGTAGATTTGAGAATATTCAGGAGCTTTTAAATGGAATAAAAGATTTTAGCGAAACAGCTGAAAAAGGTACCAACAAACTTCCTGATTTTATGCAAGATGTAGCACTTTTAACTGACCAAGACAAAGAGACTGATGATGACTTTAACAAAGTCACATTAATGACGGTTCATGCAGCAAAAGGATTGGAATTTCCTTATGTATTTGTTGTGGGGTTGGAAGAAAATCTTTTTCCAAGCATGATGAGTGGTGAAAGTCAAGAAAATTTGGAAGAAGAAAGAAGACTTTTTTATGTTGCAATTACTAGAGCTAAAAAAAGACTTTTTTTATCGTTTGCCTCAACAAGGTTTAAATGGGGCCAATTCACAGACAGCGTCCCCAGTAGGTTTATAAGCGAATTGCACGAAAGCTATCTAGAAAAACACGAACTCACACCAAAAAAGAAGAAGGAATACAATCCGTATAAAATTTATGCAAAAACAAAATACAAAGAAAAGGAGTACTCCCCTACTACCAAAAAATTTATAGCTCCAAAAAATTTAACCAACATAAACAGAGCAAAAAACATTTCAATTAACGAAAGTGATTTAAGTAAAATACAAAACGGAATGCGGGTAAAGCACTCAAGGTTTGGTGAGGGGAAAGTTTTAAGTATATCAGGAGAAGGAAGCAACAGGAAAGCAACCGTATTCTTTAATGGAGTTGGGCAAAAAGACTTATTACTAAAATTTGCAAAACTTGAAATCCTAAATTAACCGCTACCTTAGAAGATTAAAAATTTTCTTGCATTTACTTTCATCAATTCGCAATTGTTTTTTCAAAGTATAAAGATTCTTAAATTTCTTTTCACCTCTAATTCTTTCTGAAAATTCAATTTTAATATTTTTATTGTATATATCTTTATTAAAATCAAAAATATGTACCTCTATAGTGTATGAATCATCTTTAATAGTTGGGCGAACTCCAATATTTAACATACCATAAAAATGCAGATTCTCAACAAAAACTTTAACAGCGTACACTCCATATTTTGGTAATAATTTCCAGTTATTTACTACCTTAATATTTGCAGTTGGAAACCCAATACTGTTTCCAATTTTATTTCCTTTTACTACCTTTCCATTTATAGCAAAATCACAACATAAATAAGAATTTGCTTTTTCTATATCACCGTCAGCAATTGCATTTCTTATTTTAGTTGAACTAATAGTTACCTCTTTAACATTTTGAGGTTCAATTTTATGTAACTTAAAATTATATAATTCTGATAAAACTAAAAGGTTTTCAAAAGTTCCCTCTCTATTTTTCCCAAAATGATGATCATATCCAACTACCATATGTTTCATATTCAACTTATTCACTAAAAAATCTCTAATAAAATTAACTGATTTTAAACGGGAGAAATCAACAGTAAACTCATGTATAATAAGGTTTTGCAATCCAGTTTTTTCAAGTGCCAGAGTTTTCTCTTCGATTGTACTAATTAATTTTAACTTTTGATCATCAGGGAAAAGAACATGCCTTGGATGAGGATAAAAAGTAAGCAAAACACTTTGCAAACCTTCTTTTTTTGCTGTTGCATTTAGCTTATCAATTATTGTTTGATGCCCCTTATGTACTCCATCAAAAGTACCTATGGTAATAATTGTATTGATATCTGAAGGAAACTCCTGAATTGAATGGTAAACTTTCACTTATTTATTATTTGTATTTTTTTGTTGAAAAAGTGTTCAAAATTAACAATTAATTTTATTCAATATATATATGTCAGATACAATTTAAAAATAGTAAGTTTGCAGCCGATTTTAAACAAAGATTTTAACGATTTAAAAAGAAATAAAAAATGTCAAAAAACACTGGAAAAGTATCACAAATTATTGGACCTGTAGTTGATGTAACATTCGACAACAATGAGGCAGGATTACCAGACATCTATGATTCTTTAGAAATTACTAGAGAAAATGGAGCTAAATTAATTTTAGAATGCCAACAGCATATTGGAGAAGATACAGTAAGAGCTATTTCAATGGAAACTACTGATGGAGTAAGCAGAGGAGCTGAAGTAGTAGCAACAGGGGCACCAATTAAAATGCCAATTGGAGATCATATTAAAGGAAGAGTTTTTAATGTAATTGGAGATGCTATTGACGGGATGGAAAATCTTGATAAATCAAACGGAATGTCCATTCATAGAGAAGCTCCTAGATTTGAAGATTTATCTACTTCTACTGAAATTTTATTTACAGGTATTAAAGTAATTGACTTAATTGAGCCTTATGCAAAAGGTGGTAAAATTGGTTTATTTGGTGGTGCTGGTGTTGGTAAAACAGTACTTATTCAAGAGTTGATTAACAATATTGCAAAAGGACATGGTGGTTTATCAGTATTTGCTGGTGTAGGTGAAAGGACTAGAGAAGGAAATGACCTTATGAGAGAAATGTTAGAATCTGGCATTATCAATTATGGTGAGGATTTTAATCATTCAATGGAAGAAGGAGGATGGGATTTATCTAAAGTTGATAAATCCAAAATGGGAGACTCAAAAGCAACATTTGTTTTTGGACAAATGAATGAACCACCTGGAGCAAGAGCAAGAGTTGCACTGTCAGGATTAACAATTGCTGAATATTTTAGAGATGGAGATGGTGAAGGAAAAGGGAAAGATGTACTTTTCTTTGTAGATAACATTTTCCGTTTTACTCAAGCAGGATCTGAAGTATCTGCACTACTTGGAAGAATGCCATCAGCAGTAGGATACCAACCAACATTAGCAACTGAGATGGGGACTATGCAAGAGCGTATTACTTCTACTAAAAAAGGATCAATTACATCTGTACAAGCAATTTATGTACCTGCTGATGATTTAACTGACCCTGCTCCTGCTACAACATTTGCTCACTTAGATGCAACAACTGTACTTTCAAGAAAAATTGCTGAGCTTGGTATTTACCCTGCAGTAGATCCTTTAGACTCAACATCAAGAATTTTAACTGAAGATGTTGTAGGAACTGAGCATTACAAATGCGCACAAGATGTAAAAGAGCTTTTACAGAGATATAAAGAATTACAAGATATTATTGCAATTTTAGGTATGGATGAATTATCCGATGAAGATAAATTAGCTGTACACAGAGCAAGAAGAGTGCAAAGATTTTTATCTCAACCTTTCCATGTTGCTGAGCAATTTACAGGACTTAAAGGTTGTTTAGTTGATATTGCTGACACAATCAAAGGATTCAACATGATTATGGATGGTAAAGTTGACCAATACCCTGAAGCAGCATTTAACTTAGTTGGTTCTATTGAAGAAGCAATTGAGAAAGGAGAAAAAATGTTAGCTGACGCTAAATAATCAAGTAATGATATTAGAAATAATAACACCCGAAAAAAAAGTTTTTACAGGAGAGGTTACTTCAGTAAAATTCCCAGGAACAACAGGAGGTTTTGAAGTGTTGAATAGTCATGCTCCTATTATTTCAACTTTAACTAACGGAAATATTAGAGTAATTACTGCTGATAACAGTACTGAAAATTTTAAAATAAATGGTGGAGTAATTGAAATGCAAAATAATAAAATAATTGTTTTAGCAGATTAATTTCATTTAAATAAATTATCAAAAGAGGATTCAATGTAGTTCTCTTTTTTTATGTTTGAAAAATGAAAAAATATTTTTATTTACTTTTTACTATTCTGATTTCTTGTACAAAAACCTTTAAACTGCAAGAAGGAGATTTACTTTTCCAGGATTTAGATTCCTCACCACTTTGTGATGCAATAGAATTAGTAACTCCAGGATATAATGGAGCTAACTTTTCTCATATTGGTTTGGTCGTTTTAGAAAATGATACGCTTAAAGTATTAGAAGCAATTCCTCCCAAAGTAATGATCACTAAATTAGATGATTTTATCAAACGTTCTTTTGATAAAAACGGGAACCCAAAAGTAATTGTTGGTAGATTAAAAAAGGAATTGACAAATTCTATCAGCAATGCTGTTTCATATTCTAAAAGTAAATTAGATATTACATATGATGAAGTATTCTTAATAAATAATGAAACGTATTATTGCTCAGAACTTATTTATGAAGCATTCTTAAATGATTCTATTTTCGAATTAAAACCAATGACTTTCTTTCATCCAAAAACCAAAAAGACCCTTAAAGTTTGGAAAGAATATTATTCAGAATTAAACACTAATATTCCTGAGGGAAATCCTGGAATAAATCCTGGAATTATGTCTCTTTCAAACAAAATCGAGATAGTACATGTTTATGGAATTCCTAGTGGGATGGAAAAATAATTTATTTTCCTTAGAATAAATCTAAATAAATATATATTTGCCAAACATCTGAGCTACTGTATAATAGCTGAGATTACAACTATTTAAGCTGAAATGGCAATTCATTTTAGGCAAAATGATAAGAACAATTGTTCTGCACTCCCCTATTTAAAAAAACAAAAAAATGAAAAATGAACAAAGCAGTAAAAACACTTTTTACAATTGTTATTAGTATAACTTTTGTAAATGCACAAAAC
>CAJQLK010000002.1 GCA_905479165.1 uncultured Flavobacteriales bacterium
CAAAGTTATGCTGACGAGTTCCATCTACTTCAGCATCTGCCATAAATCCTGGGGCATTTAGGATAGTCCATTCTGTATCAAAATTCTCAATTTCAGTATCAGTAGGTCTTAGGAACATGTTGTAAGTAAACATATTGCTCCAAGCATATTCATTTACTACACGAATATTCATTCTGTATTTTTCATCAGCACATGCATAAGCATCTCTTACATAAAGCTCTTTCTCGCTTAAGTAGTTCAATACTTTTTGGTGTAGTGCGTCAAATTTATTTTGGTCAAAAGATAAGTTAACATCTCCCCACCAAACTGATTCTTCAGTAATAGCATCACGGACAATAAAACGATCCATTGGAGATCGGCCAGTAAACTCACCTGTTTTAATATTGATTGCTCCTGTAGAAGTTAGAGTTGCTTGTCCTTTTTCAATTGAAATCCTTGCTAATTCCTCTGGAGATAAATTCCAGTGTGCAGTTGCATTTTTTATTCCTAAATCAGAGATGGTAGCATTGTTAGCTCGCTTGCCTGTTTCGGTCATAATCGTTTTTTTGTTTTGGTTTTATTGCAGGCAAAGGTAAATATTAATCTTTCATACAATTAAATTAACAATTTTTTTTAATGCTAAAAAATAACATTATCCATGCACTTATTAACAATAGTCCTCCTATTGGAGTGATCGGTCCTAAAAAAGATAATGAAAACCCTAAGATGTCCTGGAGACTTAACAGGTAGATAGAGAAAGAAAAACAACAAATTCCTATAGTCATTAAATATAGACTTCTATTCAGTTTCGGATTAAATTTTTCAGTATTTAATGCTAAAAATAAAATTGCTAGAGCATGAAAAAATTGATACCTCACTCCAGTTTCAAAAGAATGTAATTGGTTTTCAGTAAGAATTTCTTTTAAAGCATGAGCGCCTAAAGCTCCTAATGCAACTGCTGTTACTGCAAAAAATATTGCAACTTTTATAAATTTATCTATTGTCATTTTGTTTATTTATCAAGCAAAAATAATACTTTAGCAATTCAATTTTACAAATCAAATGAAAAAGATATTAGTAATAGGAGCGGGCAGGTCGGCAGTAACATTAATTAAGTATTTGCTGGATAATTCTTCAGCTAATAATTGGCTAGTTACAGTGGCTGATTTTTCTATAGAATTGGCTGAAAAGGCAGTTGGAAATCATAATAACGGTAAAGCAATTTTCTTTAATGTTACGGATGAAAAGCAAAGAGAAAGTGAAATAGAAAATGCTGATATTGTTATTTCAATGCTACCAGCAAGTTTACATATTATGGTAGCTAAGGATTGCGTTCGATTAGGTAAAAACTTAGTTACGGCATCTTATATTTCCTCTGAAATTGCTGAGCTTGATCAGGCTGCAAAACAAGCTAGAATTTTGTTATTAAATGAAATTGGTTTGGATCCTGGAATTGATCATATGTCGGCAATGCAAGTGATAGATGAAATTAAAGAAAATGGGGGGAAACTTACTTCTTTTAAATCATTTTGTGGTGGTTTAGTGCATCCTGATTATGATAATAACCCTTGGAATTATAAATTTACTTGGAATCCTAGAAATGTAGTATTAGCAGGGCAGGGTACTGCACAATATATTGAGAATGGTGATTATAAATACATTCCTTATACGAGTTTGTTTGAGCGTACTGAACATATGAAAGTGCTTGACGCAGGAGAGTTTGAAGGTTACGCAAATAGAGATTCACTTTCTTATAGAAAGTCTTACGGATTAGATGATATTCCCACACTTTTTAGAGGAACATTGAGAAGAAAAGGATATTCTGAGGCTTGGAATATTTTTGTGCAATTGGGTATGACTGACGATACTTATAAATTAGAAAATTCTGCAAGCATAACTAACAGAGAGTTCATCAATATGTTCTTACCTTTTAATGATGCTTTAACGGTTGAGGAAAAATTATGTAAACAATTTAGCTTAACTACTGATTCAGATATTTTCCAAAAGATAGCTTGGTTAAGTACATTCTCTGAAAATAAGATAGGAATAGAAAATGCTTCTCCCGCTCAGATTTTACAAAAAATTTGTGAGGAAAAATGGACTTTAGGAAGTCTAGATAAGGATATGATAGTAATGCAGCATCAGTTTGAATATGTTCAAAACGGAGAGCAAAAGAAATTGAATTCTTCTTTGTTAGTTTTTGGTGATGACCCTAGATATACATCTATGGCTAAAACAGTTGGTTTGCCAGTTGCAATTGCAACTAAATTAATTTTAAGTGGTGCGATAAAGTCAACTGGAGTAAAAATACCGACTACTAAAGATATTTATGTTCCTGTGTTAAAAGAGTTAGAAGAAAACGGGATTAACTTTGTGGAGGAGTTAGTTTAAGTCTAATAATTCTACAGGAATTTCTACTTCCATAATTCCTTCTTTTGGATCAATTCCTTTTACAAATTTTTCGTGCATAGGAAAGCAAAATTCTACTCCATCCTTTTTAACATAAATTAATTGTTGTGAAGTTTGTGAATTTATGTAGGTAATTTCTCCTAATTTTCCTAAGTTAATATCAATTACAGTATATCCGATTAGTTGCTTTTCGACAATCTCGTTTTCATCAGTCTTTGGTAGCCATTCTTTTGGAAGATATACTTTCCTTTTAAGGATTTTTAGGGCTTCCTTTTCAGAATTAACATCCTCAAAATTTACTAAAACAATATTTGGCTTTGTTGGTCTAGCTCTGTCAATAAAGTATGGGATGAGCTCATTTTTTTGCTCAATTAAAAAGTAATCAAGCTTTGAAAAATCAAAAGGGATGTCATCATCATTATAGATATTGACATCCCCTTTATAACCATGCAATTTAAAAACTGTTCCGAATAAGAAGCAATCTTTCTTTTGCATTATATGAGAATTAAGCTTCTTCTGTTTTTTCTTCAGTAGCAGGTGTTTCTTCAGCTACCACATCCTCAGTAGTAGGCTCTTCAGCTGCTGGAGTTTCTTCAGTTACAGGAGTTTCTTCAGTAGCAGGTGTTTTTTCAGCTACAACTTCTTCAGTAGTAGGCTCTTCAGCTTCTGGAGTTTCTTCAGTAGCAGGATTTTTTTCAGCTACCACTTCCTCAGTAGTAGGCTCTTCAGCTACTGGATTTTCTTCAGATACAGGAGCTTCTTCTGTTTTTTCTTTAGTAGCAACTTCATCCTCCAGCATTGGAGAATTTTTAAGTGCTAAAGCAGCAGCTCTTTCGTCACTCTTAGCTTTTTCAGCATCTAATCCAGCTTTAGTTGCGGCAATTGCAGCTTTTTCTAATCCTGATTTTTTATCAGCAACTTGACTTTCTTTATTTTCCATCCAAGCTGCAAATCTCTTTTCAGCTTCTTCTTCATTAAAAGCACCTTTAGCTACACCAGCCATTAAGTGTTTTTTCATCATTACTCCTTTGTATGAAAGAATTGCTCTTGCAGTATCAGAAGGTTGCGCACCTTTTAATAACCAGTTAACTGCTCCGTCAAAATTAATATCTATTGTTGCAGGATTTGTATTAGGATTATAAGTACCTAATTTTTCAATAAATCTTCCGTTTCTTGGTGATCTTGTGTCTGCTACTACAATGTGGTAAAATGCTTGTTTTTTTCTACCGTGTCTTGCTAATCTAATTCTTGTTGCCATTTTTTTTTAATTTGGTTAAACCAACTCTGTGGTTATTCCTCATTATTGAGGGGCTGCAAAAATAGAAATCTTTTGTAATATACAGCTAAAAAAGAGTAGTTATTTATTTTTAGATCTTGAGCTACTATTTATTGTGTTAAAATAAGATTATTTTAACTACTTTTGCATTCCTAAATATTAAAATATATCGAAGATGGCTGCAAAAGGAAAAGATAAAATATCAAAGAATGACTTTAAGAAAACTATACTTGCTGATTATAGACTAGCTGCTGAAGTTAGAGAGTCTGGATCTCAAGGTAGAAGAGATGTTTTGTCAGGAAAAGGGACTTTTGGTATTTTTGGTGATGGTAAAGAATTAGCTCAAATTGCTCTTGCAAAAGTTTTTAGACATGGAGATTTTAGAGCAGGATATTATAGAGATCAGGCGTTAATGACTGCATTGGGGCAATATTCTCCAAAGCATATGTTTTCTGCACTTTATGCTGATCCTGAATTAGAAAGAGAGCCATCTTCAGGTTCGCGTCAAATGATGAATCATTTTGGTACTCGTTTTTTAAATGATGATGGAAGTTGGAGAAATTTAATGGAGCAGAATAATTCTACATCTGATATGGCTTGCTTGGCATCTCAATTTCCTAGGTTAGTTGGTTTAGCTCAAGCGTCTAAGGTTTATAGAGACAACCCAGAGCTTGCAAAAAACAAACCAGGATTTACAAATGGTGGAAATGAAATTGCTTTTGCAACTATTGGGAATTCATCTTGTGCAGAAGGGCATTTTTGGGAAGCTGTAAATGCAATTGGGGTATTACAAATTCCTGCTATTATTTCTATTTGGGATGATGCTTATGGGATTTCAGTTGCAAATGATGTGCAAATGACAAAATCAGACGTATCTGCAGTTTTATCAGGCTTCCAAAGAGATGAAAAAGGTGCTGGCTATGAGATTATAAAAGTAAATGGTTGGGATTATCCTGCACTTATAGATGTTTACGAAAAAGCGGAAAAATTAGCAAGAGAAGAGCATATTCCTTCTATCATACATGTTGTAGAAATGACTCAACCTACAGGGCATTCTACTTCTGGTTCTCATGAGAGGTATAAGAGCAAGGAAAGAATGCAATGGGAAAAAGATTTTGATTGTAATCTTAAATTTAGAGAGTGGATTATTGACAGTGGTGTAGCAACTAAAGAAGAAATTGCAACTATTGATAAAGAAGTTGTTACTTTTGTGAAAGTTCAGAAAAAAGAAGCTTGGACAGAATTTCAAGCACCTATCAAAGAAGAGTTAAAAGAAGTTATTTCTATTTTCAATTCTATTTCAGCACAAGTTAATATTCCTGAAATTTCAGATTGGATTAAAGATTTAAATCAATCAGCAATTTTTGGTTTATTCAGAAGAAATTTCTTGAGTAAAGCAAGAATGTTATTGGGGATGATTGTAAATGAAAATATTCCTGAAAAAGCAACTTTACGTAATTTTATAAATAGGATTAATTCTGAAAATTATGAAAGATATAATACAAAACTGTATAATGAAACAGCTACATCAGCACTTAAAGTTGAAGAAGTAAAGCCTACTTATAGTAATGATTCTGAGGAGGTAGATGCAAGAATTATTTTAAGAGATAATTTCCATCATATGTTTGATGCAATACCAGAAGCAATGATTTTTGGTGAAGATGTTGGTAAAATTGGTGGTGTAAATCAAGGTGTGGAAGGATTGCAAGATAAATTTGGTGAAAGTAGAGTTGCAGATACAGGAATTAGAGAAGCTACAATTATTGGGCAGGGTATTGGTCTTTCATTGAGAGGGTTGAAGCCAATTGCAGAAATGCAATATTTGGATTATGTGATTTATGGTTTCCAACCAATGGTTGATGATATCGCATCTTTGCATTATAGAACTCATGGAGGACAAATTACTCCATTAATTATTCGTACAAGGGGGCATAGATTAGAAGGAATTTGGCATTCAGGTTCTCCAATGGGTATGTTATTAAACGGAATGAGAGGTATGTATTTATGTGTACCAAGAGACATGACAAGAGCAGCAGGTTTCTATAATACTTTGATGCAGTCAAATGATCCTGCAATGGTTATTGAATGTTTGAATGGATACAGAATAAAAGAAAAATTACCTACTAATGTTGGTGAATTTAGAGTTCCCTTAGGCAAGGTGGAAACTACAAGAGATGGTAGTGATATTACTTTGGTTTCTTATGGTAGTACTTGGAGGGTAGTTATGGATGCAACTGAGAAGTTAGAAAGAGTAGGAATTTCTTGTGAAGTAATTGATATTCAAACTTTAGTTCCTTTTGATTTGAGTCATGATATTGTAGAAAGCGTTAAGAAAACAAACAGATTATTAGTTATTGATGAGGATGTTCCAGGTGGTGGTACAGCTTATATTTTGCAGAAAATAGTAGAAGAACAAGATGCGTATAATTACTTAGATTCTGAACCACAAACTTTAGCAGCTAAAGCACACAGACCTCCTTATGGAGCAGATGGTGATTACTTTACAAAACCATCTTCTGAAGATGTATTTGAAAAAGTATATGCAATGATGCATGAAGCTAATCCTGTTAAATTTTCTTCATTATACTAAATGAAAAAAACTACTGAATCTGACTCTAACTATGATGGTCTGGACAAGATGTCTGTTTCAGAGCTTTTACTTAATATAAATAAAGAAGATAAAACAGTAGCACACTCTGTAGAAAATCAGCTTCCAAAAATAGAAAAACTAATTGAAGTAATCATTTCCAAAATGAAAATTGGAGGTCGATTGTTTTATATTGGTGCGGGAACATCCGGTAGACTAGGAATTGTAGATGCATCTGAGTGTCCTCCAACTTTTGGGGTAGATTATGGATTGGTAATTGGTTTAATGGCAGGAGGCGATAAAGCCATTCGTAAAGCAGTAGAGTTTGCTGAAGATGATATTGTATTAGGGTGGAAGGATTTATCAGAACATAACATAAATACAAATGATGTAGTAGTAGGAATTGCTGCATCTGGTACAACTCCTTATATAATTGCTGCGCTTAAAAAATGCCAAGAACAAAGAATCACAACAGCTTGTATAGTTTGTAATCAAGGAAGTCCTGTTTCTGAAGTATCAGATATTGCAATTGAAATTGTGGTTGGTCCTGAATTTGTTACTGGAAGCACTCGCATGAAATCGGGTACTGCTCAGAAATTAGTTTTGAATATGATTTCTACATCAGCAATGATAAAATTAGGAAAGGTAAAAGGAAACAAAATGGTAGATATGCAGCTTTCTAATAATAAACTAGTAGATAGAGGAACTAAAATGATAATGAAAGAAATAGCTATAGATTATGAAACAGCTAATGCTCTTTTAACTGAATTTGGTTCTGTAAGGAATGCTGTAAATAATTATAATGGATAAAGAAAAACTTATAAAAGCAGGAATGTGGCTTTGCGGGTTTTCCTTAAGTATCATGCTTTCTGCAATGAGCCTATTTGTTGGATTTAATAACATACGTTATGGAAGTTATACTATGCTGATTATTGGTATACTATTAATTCCTGCAATTTTCTTTTTTGCTTATAAAGGATTCAGACTTATTTTAAATGCTATTTTTGAGAAGTAGTAGTTTTCTTATCAGCTCTTGTCATTTGTCTTTTTCCTGGAGGTCCATCTAAAGCAATTACATCAAAACCAACCGCTTTCATAGTTCGTTTTACAACTCCTTTTGCACAGTAGGTTACTAAAAAACCATCTTCTTTTAAATAGTTGTACATTTTTTTAAAGATGATTTCTGTCCAGAGTTCCGGTTGTTTTTCAGGTGAGAAAGCATCAAAATAAATAATATCAAATTTTGTTTTGGAAGTATAGTTCTTTAAATCACTTTTACTTTTATTTAAAGTAAAAAACTCGTTTATTTTACATTCTTCCTCCCATGTTGTTTCGTGCAAATTTAAAAGTGATTTTTTCTCAAGTCCGATTAAATCAGTAAAGTTAAGTTGTGTATAGTTCTCTTTTGGTACTGGGTATAATTCCATTGTGTGGTAATTGACAATTATACTTTTCTGCACTGCTTTTTGTGACGTTAAAAGTGCATTTAATCCTGTTCCAAAACCAATTTCAAGAATTTTTAATTCATTCTTATTTACTTTAGAAAATCCATTTTTAATAAATACATGCTCGGCTTCAACTATCGCTCCATGTTTTGAATGGTAAGTTTCATTCAACTCATGGTTAAATATAGAATGAGATCCATCATTTGTGATTACAATTTTATTATTCATTTTGCAAAGGTAAAAGTATTGCATAGTTAACTAAGATATAAGTTGTAAAAAATAAATATTACAACTATTTGTAATTTTTTATCATATGTAAGTAGCATATTTTAGAGTTATTTTTTATATTTTTGCAAAACGAAAATGATTCAAATTACTCTAGAGTATGAAGATTACAAAAACAAGCATTTCAAAGTTAGAATCAACAGATTTTTCTAATTTACCTTTTGGTACAGTTTTTTCTGACCATATGCTTACTTGTAATTTTAAGCATGGAAAATGGGGTGATCCTGAGGTTTTGCCTTATGGCCCAATTTCAATTGCCCCTGGTGCTAAAGTTCTGCATTATGGACAGTCAGTTTTTGAAGGTATGAAAGCTTTTAAAAACTCTAATAATGAAGTGTTACTTTTCAGAAAAGAAGAAAATTATAAAAGAATTAATCGTTCAGCTGTCAGATTATCAATTCCTGAAATTCCAGAGGATATTTTTATGAATGGTTTAGATGAGCTATTGTCACTAGATAATGAATGGTGCAAGGCTGATGAAGGTTACTCTCTTTATATTAGACCTTTTATTTTTGCATCAAGTGAGGGAGTAAAAGCATCAGCTTCAGAAGAGTATACTTTTATGATAATTACGTCTCCATCAACTAAATATTATGCGGGTGAGATGAATTTAGTTGTTGAAGATCATTATACAAGAGCATCAAAAGGTGGAGTTGGATTTGTTAAAGCAGCAGGAAATTATGCAGCTTCATTTTATCCAACTAAAAAAGCAAATGCAAATGGTTTTCAGCAAGTAATTTGGACTGATTCAGTAGAACATAAATATATTGAAGAATCAGGAACCATGAATATTTGGTTCAGAATTGGAGATAAACTAATAACTCCTGAACTTTCAGATAGTATTTTGGGTGGAATTACTCGCGATAGTGTTCTTCAACTTGCTAAATATAATGGTATTGAAGTTGAAGAGAGAAGAATTTTAGTAGATGAAATTGTTGAAGCTTATAAATCGAGTAATTTAAAAGAAGCGTTTGGAACAGGAACTGCTGTAACTGTTAATCCAATAGATTCAATTACTTTAGGTGATGATAAAATGAGAATTACTACTGTTGTAGATTCATTTGCATTAAAACTAAAACAACAATTACAAGGAATTCAGAAAGGTAAAACGGAAGATATTTTCTCATGGAATTCTAAAGTTCCTGTTAAGGTTTAAACTAGTTAGAATGTAAGGACATTTTGTAGTGCATTATACCTGCTTCTTCAAATTCATTTCCAGTTTTTACAAACCCCATTTTTTCGTAAAACGGAATTACATTTGTTTGTGCATGCATGTAAATTTCTCCTTTGTAATCTAATAAATCAGTTATTATTGCTTTAAGAACTATATGTCCAAAACCTTTTCCTCTTTCTGTATTTAATACAGCAAAACGTTCTAATTTAAATCCTTTTACTGTTTTTCTGTGCCTAGCAGTTGCAACTGCTTTATTTTCTTTGAATACTAAGAAGTGTGTAGATTCTTCTTCAAATTCCCATTCCATATCTTCCGGGCAGTTTTGTCCAATAACAAATACTTCATGCCTAATGTCATGCGCTTGTTTCATTAGACTCTCATCTTCAAATCTGAATTTTTTTATTCCTATCATTTTTTTGTGTAGTTTCTGTAAAAATATGTAATTTTGGGCAAACCAAAATTTATAATTATGAAGAAAATATTTTTATCAGCAATACTTAGTGTTCTTACACTTTTTACAATGGCTACAAAACCGCATGTTGATAATGTGAGAGTTAATACTGAAAACTCAACAGTTAAATGGACGGGATCTAAAATATCATCTAGCCATGAAGGTACAGTTAATATTATTAAAGGTGCTTTAAATATTGATCATGGGACCTTAGTTGGTGGTCAGTTTAGTATCGATATGCAATCATTAGCAACAACTGATATGTCTGAAGAATATAATAAAAAGTTAGATGGTCATTTAAAGAATGAAGACTTTTTTAATGTATCTGAGTTTCCTACAGCTTCTATTACTATTACTAATGCACTTAGGGGGAGTGGGAATTCTTATAAAATTATAGCAAACTTAACTATTAAGGGCATTACACATCCTATTAGTTTTGCTGCTGATGTAGATGTTAATGGAAAAAACTTTTTAGCAACTGCAAAAATTAAAATTGATAGAACTAAATGGGATATCAAATATAACTCAGGCAATTATTTTAAAGATTTAGGTGATAAACTAATTCTAGATGAAATTGAATTTGATATTTTCTTGCTATCAGTTAAATAATGAATTTATACATATTACTAGCAATTACAGTTTTTATTTCCTTTTTAATTGCAGTAAACCAAAGAAAAAGAGGGCTAAATTTTTGGCCTTTTTTTTTTAAATCAATGATTGCTGTAGGGGGTGTTTTAGGTACTATTTGGAAGATAATAAACTAAATACCTCTTCTGCTAAAAGTGTAGCGCTTTCTGTTTTGTTTCGAAACCATAACTCTGGTTCAATAAGTTCTAGTTCACTTAATGATAACTTATTGTTATTGTCGTAAACAATATCAACTCTTGCGTAAATTGGTGAGTATGGGCATTTTTCTAAACACTTTTTTGCAAATTCAATTTCCGATTCAGTTGCGATATATTGCTCAACTGTACCACCATGATCATCTTGGACTCGGAAATCTCCTTTTTTAGCAATTTTTCTAACTGCATGAGTATATTTTCCTCCTATCATTATTAAAGAAATTTCTCCTTGAGTTTCAATATTCATCAGAAATTCCTGAAACAGTATACTTTCTTTAAAAAGTAAATCTCTAAATATGCTTTCATATTCTTTATAGTTCTTTTTGTTGATACGGTAAGTATGTCTTGCTGCACCAGAAATAGCAGGTTTTATTACTGCTTCTCTCCATTTGGTTGTTTGTAATAATTCTGAAAGGGTATTTATTTCTCCTTTCTCAATAAACAGAGTAGGAGCAATATTAACCTTCTTTTTTGCTAAATCTTGTAAATAGTGTTTGTCAATATTCCAATTGATTATTTCAGAAGAGTTTATGAAAGTAGTTTTGTCTTTTGTGTTTTCTAACCAAATAAAGAATTCATCAAAGCGTTCAAAATAATCCCATGTAGTTCGGAAAATAGCGAACTTGGTAATTGTCCAATCAAACTCAGTGTCTGCCCAATTCTTTTTGCAAACTTTTAGCCCTTTGTTCTCTAACGCAGTTTGTAGGAGTCCATCTTCATCCAAAACTTGTCTAGTATACCAATCTACTTTTTCAGGATTCACATATCGGTGGTCAGTTAGAATTACAATATCAAACATAGCTTTATTTGTAAGCGTGTCTTATCAAATCAGTTAGTTGTATTACTTCTAATGTCTTTTCATTAGTTGCTTCTAATACAACTTTTGGTGCGCAATTATGTTGTAGGGCTTCTGCCCATCGCAATGCACATAAGCACCATTTATCACCTGCTTTTATACCGGGGAAACCGTATTGTGGAAGGGGAGTGGATAAGTCGTTTCCAACTGCATAAGAAAACTGCAAAAAATCTTCAGTAGCCACAATACAAACGGTATGTATTCCGGAGTCTGTTTCGTCAGTATTGCAGCATCCATCACGAAAGTATCCTGTTAAAGGATCTTTACTACAGCCAATTAAAGGCTCTCCAAATATATTATTAGCCAATACAACAGTTTTTTTTATTTGTTAGTTTATGTCTTCTTTTTGCTATAAAATCGTACCCAAAATCAAGCAGAAAAGTAGGTAAAATTTTGAGAAAAACTAAGTAATTATAAGGGAATTGTAATTGCTTGCAAATTTTTAATACTGCTTGTGATTTGAAAAAGACAATATTATTTTGAATATAAACTACTGAATCCTGATTTCCAATTTGAAGTTCTTGTTCTATTTTTATACATTCTTCAGAGTTGAAAGGAAGAAATGATATTGTTTTATCTTGCAATTTACTTTGTGCAAAGTGCACCCATTTTTTACAAAATTGACACTCTCCATCATATAGTACAGTAGTGATATTCATTACTTAATACATATTTTTTGCTCTACCGTTCCATCCTCATAGATATAAAAAAGAAGGGTATTTGCTTTAGGAATTGTTACTCTGCCTAAAACATCCACAATTTTAATTAATATAGCAGATTTCTCAGCAGTGATATTCTTAATATTTGTTGGGAGAATCAATCCATTAATATCATATTTATTAAAAAATTCCCAAATCTTTTCTGCAGCATTTATGTCTTGATTTGTCACACCATTAGGAAATGGGGCGCCTGGCCAACTGTGTTCTCCTCCAATAATTTTATAATGTTCAACGGTTGCCCCATTGTCTCCATTTTCCCAAATTTGATGTTCAGCAGTACAGCCATCTATAATATTTATATCTGGAATATTAGTTACAGTAGGATTGTTATTACAATTATTAATCCCCCCCCAAAAATTCATTATATCAGCAGCCGATTCTGTGAAACTACTAGCACTATAGGGTACTGTTTGGTCTAATGTTCCATGTATTTCCATAACTGGCATTTGGTGATTTGGATTACAACTATTAAACCAGCCAAGATTCATACTACCCGTTACTGATGCTATTGCAGCTATTCTATCGCTTAATTCACATGCTAGTTGATAGCTCATAAATCCCCCGTTAGACATTCCTGTACTATAAACTCTATCTAAGTTAATACTATATTCTGAAGCAATAGAATCAATTAATGTGGAAGTGAAATTTATATCATTAACAGTGCTACCTCCCCAACCAACATTCCAGTGTGTGACACCAGAATTATTCAAAGTTCCTTCAGGGTGAACAATGATAAAGCCTGCAGTGTCAGCAATAGTTCTGAAGTCGCCATACCACATTTGTTCTGTAGCGTTGGATGTATATCCATGAAAATTAAAAACAAGTGGCACTTGATTTCCTGCTACATAGGAGTTAGGTACATACAAGATGTAATCTCTTGTAATTCCTGCATGATTAATACTTGCATTAATAGTTTGTTGTCCAAGAGAAAATAATGGAAAACAGATAATAAGTACAATTAATTTCTTCATTTAATTTATAGTAATTTTTTTCTTGATAGTCCCTTTTTTTGTTTTTAAAAGTTTAATCTTATTAGCTTTACTTTCTCTTCCTAAAATATCAATATTAATAATCTTGTTACTTTTTGAAGTTGCTATTTCTGAAATAGAATTAGTATTTCCAAATGGAAGGAGTTGTACATCTTCAATAACTATATCATTGTTTAAAATTGTAGCGTTTATTGTTTTTGGATAATATCCATTTTTACTATAAGTAAGGCTATAGTTTCCTTGATACAAATATCTGTGGTAGTTTCCAATTGGTAGATTAGAATATACATGAGAACTATCTACATCATGGTTAGTGATTTCTACTTTTGCTTTTATAGGATTTCCAGTAATACTATCAGTAACTATCCCTCTAATTCCATAAAGGGATTGCTCTATATAATTTAACAATGAAGGGTAGTTTGCATCCCATAAAGCAGGTAAATCATTTGGGTTTGGTGTTTTGTTATCTGATAGTTCTAAAGTAAGTTCTCTGCAATGTTTAAAGTAATTCATGTAATCTTGTCTTCCTCCAGCTACTGAATACCAATCCCACCCATTTGTTATTCCATCATTTAGATAATTAAAATATCCATTCCCGCTATTTGTTTGGCAGCTATCAGCATATTCTTGTGATACATATTGCCACCAATTGTCATCTGCAGTTAAGTTACTCCAAGTGTCCCAAGGGTAGTTGCAGACTTCTGCTCCACCGTGCATATTTGCTGAAATTGTAAAGTTTACAGTGTCAGCAAGACCTAAAAATATGTTTGTTTCTTCTTGATAGGGATTTCCGTCAGGGTGCGATCCATCTTCTGGATCTGGATAATTTCTGTTTAAGTCAACCCAATTTGAGTTATATCTAATTGCCGACCAAACATCTTGATTTCCTCCATAATAGGCTCCATCTGGGTTTGCAAGCGGATTTATCCATATATCAATTTCATTTACTAATTCTGTTAATCTAGTATTGTTATTATATCCATTTAGGATGTAATCAATTAATCTCAAACTTAAAATATAACCAGCAAGTTCATCTCCATGCATTGATGAAGTATATAAAAAGGATGGTTCATTTTCTTTTTGACCTACATTGTCAGAAATTTGGACTATTAATATTTCTTTTCCTGAATTTAGTGTGCCTAAATTATGAAGTTTACAGATATCAGGGAAAGAATCTGCAAAAGCAATCATCATATCTACATATTCTTCATAAGTAGGGTAGTAGTCCCAATTATTTTTACTACCATTTTTATATGAAATAATTTTCTTTGGAATAATTTTGTAATCAATTCCAAGCTTTAGAAATTCAGAAAACTCTTTTTTATTTGCATAAGCATATGCAAGTTCAGTATTTGTTTTGTGGTCAATAGAAACAATATCTGAAATATCATTTAACTGATTTTTATTTTTGTATTCAAAAGAGAAATTAACCTCACCTCTTTCTAAAAAAAGTTCGTCAATATTCTGAGTAAATCCTACGAATGGGATAAGTAAAAGGAAAAGAAGTTTTTTCATTATTTATTAAATTTATCTAAAGTTGATTTAACAGCATCTTTATGAATAGTAAAAGTCATCATTTTTAATTTTACAAAATCTTCATGGTAGAAGTAGTAGCCAGGGAATTTTCCATTACGGGCACCCGAGCCACTATCTTTAATTAAAAACCACCAGTCTCCCTTTTCATCAATTTTATAACCGATTAAATGTATTGCATGGTCATCTGTGGTTGTTTTATTAGAAAATCTAAACTGACGAGCATTTTCATCAATGTGTTCTGATGGAATATCGTAAGATGGAACCATAGCAACATCATGGGTGGAAGAATATCCGCTTTCTGACACATCACCTCCAATTGAAATAGAATATCCATTTTTAATAGCATTTTTTATTGCGAACATAAAATCCTCTAATGGCACATTATAATAATCATCACTTCTCCACCAATTGTCAGGAACTTTGTATTCTTCTTGACTCCAGTAAGGTTTTTCCATCAAACTCATAAAATCAACATAGTTGTTTGGCTTTAGTTTAGTTGCATTTTTCAAAAATGATTTTGGAGTATGAGTTTTTCCATTGTACTTAAATGAAGTTGGAGGTTTTCCCATATAATGATTCAAAATTGATTTGATATTTGATAGAATTGTTCCCTCATCCCAAAAGTTTGTGGATTTACAATTATTAAGGTAAGTTTTAATTTCAGAAAACATTTTTTCATGATTGTAAAAAGGTTGGTCTGATGGTTTGCCTTCATAAGCTTCTGCAGGAACTATACCGTACCAATTCATCATTCTTTGTACTGCATTGGTTTCTGACCCTTCTCCTAAATGTGTATTTCCTCTAGTGTTAATGAATCCTCTTGCTTTTTCAATGTATTCAAAATAGACTGGGTATAATTCCGAAAGGTTGATTGTTTTTCCTGTTATCCTATGGATTTCACTTTCGTAAAATGAAGTAGTTGAAAAGCACCAGCACGTTCCTGTGTTTGCTTGTGAGATTGGGTTTTCGGCCTCAATAATTGTAAATTCATCTAAACTTTGTGGAATTTGTTTCCCATCAAAATTCATTTTAAAGGATTTGTATTCTTCCTTTTCACCTTTATCATATTCCTTACTTTCCTCTAAAATTTTACCGTAAAAGTTATTTGAATAGGACTCAAATTTCCCTTTGTCTTGTGCAATTACTGATGAAGAAATTAGCATTAATATTCCTATTTTTTTTATCATAATTTAATGTTCTGATTTTGAAAGCCCAAAGTTAGAGGAAATTTGTAATTTGCACATTAAACTAACTAAAAAACATTATATAATGAAAGCCTTAGTGCAAATCCTTAAATGGGCACTTATTACTTTGCTTGCTTTTACATCATTTAATTTATTTATTTCTCCAGAATATAAGGTAGAAAGAAGTGTAGAAATAAATGTGCCAGCTTATATAGTATATGAGCAAGTTACTGATTTGTATCAATGGGAAAATTGGTCTTTTTGGTGGAAAAATGACACTTCAATGATCACTCATTATTCAGGTGCTAAAAGAGGGTTAGGTGCTAAAATGGATTGGATTGATTCTGATGGTTTAAAGGGTGCTTTGGAAATAACCTCTTGTAGCTTGGATGGAATGGAAACCCAGCTTAATTTTGATTCTTTTCCTGTAGCTTATGGTTTCTGGAAGTTTGATACTATTAACAGAGGTACAAAAGTTACTTGGGGTATTAAGGGTGAGATGTCTTTTTACTCTCGTTTTATGACTTTATTTTTTGATAAAATGGCTGGACCTGATTTTGATAAGGGTTTGGCAGGTTTAAAGTTAGTTTGTGAAAGTATACAAGAAAGAAAAATAGATTAACGATAAACTAAGATTATGAAAACACTCATACTTCTATTACTTTGATTTACTAAAATCTGTTCCGTTTAGGAAT
>CAJQLK010000003.1 GCA_905479165.1 uncultured Flavobacteriales bacterium
AAAAGTTTTTTTATGTTTTGCAATTAAATCCGCAAAGAAAACATTTACAGCATGCGAGAAAATAATAGGATCAGAAACCTTCATCATAGTCGCTTTCATATGCAATGAAAGTAAAATACCACTATCTTTTGCATCTTTCATTTCAGTTTGTAAGAAAGTCAACAAAGCCTTTTTACTCATTACTGAAGAATCAATAATTTCTTTAGCTAAAAGTGGCGTGCTTTCTTTTAGAACAGTATTCCCATCAGTTGTAAAAAGTTCAATTTTCACATCAGTTGCATTTTCCACACAAACCGATTTTTCATTATGATGAAAATCGCCTTTACTCATAGTTGCAACATGAGTTTTAGAATCTGAACTCCACTCCCCCATAGAATGAGGATTTACTTTCGCATAATTCTTTACAGCCTTTGGTGCTCTCCTATCCGAATTTCCTTCACGCAAAACAGGGTTTACTGCAGAACCTTTTACTTTGTTATACTTTAATTGAATTGCTTTTTCCTCATCAGTTTTTGCCTCTGCTGGGTAAGAAGGAATATTAAATCCTTTTGCTTGCAACTCCTTAATTGTTGCTACTAATTGAGGCACAGATGCCGAAATATTTGGCAACTTTATAATGTTTGCTTCTGGTTTTTTTACCAACTCACCAAGCTCTGCTAATGCATCATTTACTCTTTGGTTTTCCTCTAAATATTCAGGAAACAAAGCCAATACTCTAGCAGCTAAAGAGATATCTTTAGTTTCCACCTCAACTCCAGCCTTAGCAGTAAAAGCATTTACTATTGGCAATAAAGAATGAGTAGCCAACATTGGCGCTTCATCCGTTTTAGTATAAATTATTTTGGATCTTTTATCACTCATCTTTTTATCTCTTGTCTATCTTTTTTAATAACCAAATACATCTTCTAATGTTAAATGAACTATTTCACCATACGCTTTTAATACTTCTAAATCTAAATCTTCTTTAGATCCTAGAACCATAACCACTCTGTTAGTTCCTGAAATATGTGAATTATGGAAATCCTTTAAAGTATTCATATCAAAAGCAGGAAGTGCATCATACATATCTTTTCTAATATCATGGCTAACCCCAATCTTCTCAGCTTTTAAATACTCAGTTAATACTTTAGATTTAGTTAATCTTTCAGTTCTTATTTTTTGCTCAATAGCTTCTTTGGCATTTGCCATATTAGTTTCAGCTTCTGGCATAGTTTCCAAAAGCTCATTCATACCAATAATAGCCTCACCTAATTTATCAGATTGCGTACCAATATAACTCATTAAATAATGAGAGTCATCTTTATCATTTGGTATGGTATAAGTACTATAAACTGAATAAGCCAAAGCTTTAGATTCTCTCATTTCTTGGAATACAATAGAACTCATTCCTCCACCAAAATACTCATTATGAAATCTTATTTGAGGGTACTCATTTATGTTTAACTTAGCGCCTTTTGCAAGCATCATTACCTCAGCTTGTTTCATATCATAATCAACTACATAAACCATTGGCTTATCTATTGTCTGTTCAATAAATTCATTTTTAGAAGGAATCATTTTTAACCCTGATTTATTTGCATGCAATTCCTCTAAATCAGAAGCTACTTTATTTATTGGCTCTGGTCCGTAATACATAATCTTATGCTCATAAGAAGTTAAGTTATGAATCAAATCAACTAATTCAGCTGAAGTAACATTATTTAAATCTTCTTCTGATAAAATATTTCTGAAAGAAGAATTGTCACCATACTTGGCATAACTTCCCATTGCTCTCCAAAGGATGATTTGCTTGTTTAGCTTTGCATCATTTCTTCCTTTAAGCTCACTTAATTTTAAGTTTTCAAGTGCCTCATCATCAGCAACTGCACCAGCTAAAATTTGCTCAAACAAAGCAACAGATTCATCAAAATTATTTGCTAGTCCGCTTAAAGTTATGGTAGTTTTTTCAGAACCACAATTTACTGATAAATCACAACCTAACTTATAAAACTCTTCTTCCTTTTGAGAAGGAGACATAGCATCAGTTCCTAAATACTTTAAGTAATCAACCGCTAATTTTAGCTTTACATCATGGTCTTTACCCATCTCTAAAATGTAGTTCAACTTAAATCTTTCGTTCTCAGTGTTTTCTTTGTAAATAAGTTCAACATCTCCAACATTTGATTTTTGAATATCTTTATCAAAATTTAAAAATACTGGCTCAATATTTGCAGCTTCTTCTGCTAGCAAATTCACTAAAAACCCAGATTGATCCTCTCTATTAACACTTACAGGAGTGATTGATGGTTTAGTTACTTTTATTACAGATTTATCTTCACCAGCTCTTTTGTAAACAACTACATAATTATCAGCATATTTAGCATTTGCAAAATCAATAATATCTTTTTTAGTTACTTTCTCAAGTTCAGCTATTTCATTTTGATGGTCTTCCCAAGAAATTCCTAAAGTAAAGGCATCAACAAATTCATTTGCTCTACCACTATTACTTTCTAATTTCTTAATCTGATTTAGTTTCAAATCAGAAATAATTGCACCTACTAACCAATCAGGAAAATTACCCGCTTTCACATCCGCAATTTGTGCTAATAATAAATCTTTTACTTCTTCTAAAGTCTGTCCTTGTTTTGGGCTCCCATAAAATCCGTGCATGGAATAATCCTCCAACACATAAGGAAAGCATCCTCCACCAATTAATTCTTGTGCTTGGTTTAAGTTTAAATCAATAAGTCCTGCTGCAGAATTAGAAAGCACCATATCAACCATAGTTAACATTTTTGCATCTTCAGTATTTGCACCATCAAAACGAAAACCAATATATAACCTTTCTGCTTCTGGTCCATACACCTCAGTGTAAACTGGCTCAGCAATAGGAGATTCTTTAATAACCTCAAAAGTTGGATCATCTTTTCTTTCAAAAGTTCCCCAATACTTATTAATCAACTCAATTGTTTCATCATAATCAAAATCACCTGAAAGACAGATCGCCATATTATTTGGCACATAGTATTTGTTAAAATATTTTCTAATTTCAGTTAAAGAAGGGTTTTTTAAATGTTCAACTGTACCGATTGTTGTTTGCTGTCCGTATTGGTGTGTTGGAAACAAACCATCAAGTAAAGCTTCAAACATCTTTCTTCCATCATTATCTAAACTTATATTTTTTTCTTCATATACTGCCTCTAACTCTGTATGGAATAATCTAAACACAGGATAACGGAAACGCTCTGCTTCTAATTTTAACCATTTTTCAATTTGGTTTGATGGAATATCATTAATATAAACTGTTTTTTCGTTTGATGTATATGCATTTGTTCCTTTTGCACCTAAGCCACTTACCATTTTATCATACTCATTAGCAATAGCAAATTTTGCTGCCTCACCAGAAATTGAATCAATTTGAGCCCAGATTCTATCTCTATTTTCTGTATCACTCATTTCATAAGAGCGATATTCTTCATAAAGAGCTTCAATTTTATCCAACATTGGAGCTTCTTTTTCAAAATCAAGAGAACCATAAACATTAGTTCCTTTAAATAACATATGCTCTAAATAATGAGCTAAACCTGTTGCATCAGCAGGATCATTTTTACTACCCGCACGAACTGCAATGTTAGTCTGTACTCTAGGAGCATCAGCATATGAAGTTAAGTAAACTTTAAGTCCGTTATCGAGCGTATAAATTCTAGCTTTTATAGGATCATTTTTTACTTCTTCATAATTATTTTCTATTTTTTTCATTTGTTTGGTTGCGTTAAGCGCGAAATAAGCAATAGCTCCTATTATTAGCGCAAAGGTTAAAATTTGTTTTGGGTTCATATTAATTTGATTTTGGTTAGTAATCTGGGTCAAGCCCTAGTTTTATTCTTAATGTTTCAAGATGAGGATTTTCTTCCAACATCTTTTTAAATTTATCTTTATTCGTATAAGGAATATTATTATTTTCTCCTTCAATAATTTTTGTTGTTATCTCTAACTTATCATTCTCCAATTTATTTCTCAAAAACTCAAGAATCATGTATTTTTCTTCAGCAATTATTTCTTGCTGAGCCGTATTACTTAAAGGAAGTTCTACTAAATAATTAGCCAATAATTTAACAGGATAGACTCCTAATGTAATTCCAAGATTAGATTTTCCTTGTTCTTTTACAAAAACTATTAATTCCTTCCAGAATTTTAACAATTGTGTTTCAGTAAAATCATTAGATCGTAAAGGAGAAATATCTACTTCTTTTTCTTCACTTTTTTCCTTTTCAGATTTAAATGAACTATTAATTGAAATCATTGATGATTTCTTACTTCTACCTAAAACAATTCTGCTTTTAGGTTTGTTTTTTAATTCCTCAGCAATTTCAACTTTACTTGCTTTCTGTTCTATTACTGTTTTTGGAGTTTCTTGCTGATTTTGATTGATTTTTTCAACAAAAACCTCCTTTTTCGCATCATTTAGAGTAACTATGAAATGTTTAGATTTTTTTTTTGAGCCGATAAAAAATTGATTGATGATATTCTCATTAGTATCAATTCGACTAACAACCTTTGATTATTTGAAGTTTTATACAGAACATCACATTCATTACAAAGCTCTAATGCCTCTATTAAAAAAGGAAGCTCACATTTTTTAGACTGATCCAAGTATCTCGCTTGCAAAGCCTCCCCTTTTTCCAAAAGCTTAATTGTACTAACATCTTTCGACACCAATAAATCTCGTAGATGTTCAGCCAAACCATTTATAAAATGATGTCCATCAAAACCATTATCTAAAATCTCATTAAAGATATTTAATAATTCTTTAATATCATTAGTTAAAAGGGAATCTGTCACCTTAAAATAGTAATCATAATCTAAAATATTAAGATGCTCTATTACTCCTTTATAAGTTAAAGTTTTATCTGAAAAAGAAATTAACCTATCAAACAATGACAGAGAATCCCTCATTGCACCATCAGACTTTTGCGCAATTAAGTGCAATGCCTCACTCTCAGCTGTTACACCTTCACTTTTTGCAACAAAATCCAAGTGCCCAGCAATATCATTTACTCCTACTCTCTTAAAATCAAAAATTTGACATCTTGACAAAATAGTAGGGATAATTTTATGTTTTTCAGTAGTTGCTAAAATAAATTTAGCATGCTTTGGAGGCTCTTCTAAAGTCTTTAAAAAAGCATTAAAAGCTTGAGCTGATAGCATATGAACCTCATCAATAATATAGATGTTGTATTCTCCAACTTGAGGAGCAAACCTTACCTGATCCACTAACGTTCGAATATCATCAACTGAATTATTAGAAGCAGCATCTAACTCG
>CAJQLK010000004.1 GCA_905479165.1 uncultured Flavobacteriales bacterium
AGCCCTTTGGTTCCCGGTAAGGCATGCTTTCTGGCTAATTTTTTGTGTCTCTAGCATAAGATTGCCATTCTTCACCCTCTTTTGCAACAAATGGAGTAATGTCTGGCATATCTTTTACAGATCTTATTTTCCAAGGTCCAGCTCCATTCCCTAGATATCCATCACTTAATAATACTACTGGAGTATTATGTTCTAAAGCTAATCGTGACGCTTCAAATGCCCAATCAAAACAATTTGATGGGGTAGATGCTGCAAGAACAATTACTGGGCTTTCCCCATTTCTACCATACATTGCTTGAAATAAATCAGATTGTTCAGTTTTAGTTGGCAATCCTGTTGAAGGGCCTCCTCTTTGCACATCAATAACTACTAATGGTAATTCCGTAATCATGGCCAGTCCTAAAGCCTCTCCCTTAAGTGCAAGTCCAGGTCCTGATGTAGTTGTAATTGCTAAATCTCCTGCAAAACTTGCTCCTATTGCAGAACAAATAGCAGCAATTTCATCTTCTGCCTGAAAAGTTTTAACACCTAAGTTTTTATGTTTTGCTAGTTCATGTAAAATATCTGATGCTGGTGTTATAGGATAAGAACCTAAAAATAGTTGTTTATTAGCTTTTTCTGCAGCTGCTATAAATCCCCATGCAGTTGCTTGATTTCCCATTATATTTCTGTAAGTACCTTTTTCAATTTTTGCTTTTGTTACCGTATAAGATGAGGGTAAAGCCTCTATTGTATTTGCAAAATTATAACCTGCATGCAGTACCTTGATGTTAGATTCAACTACTAAAGGTTTGCTTTCAAATTTATCTTGCAGAAATTTTTTAGTTCTCTGCATGGGTCTATTAAACATCCAATATACCATGCCTAAAGCAAACATATTTTTTGCTCTTCTAATACTTTTCCCATCAAGCCCAGAATCTTTTAGCGTTGCTTGAGTTAAGTTAGCAATAGGAGCTTCAACAATATTAAATCCTGAGAACGATCCGTCTTCTAAAGGGTTGTTTATATATCCTGCTTTATCTAAATCTTTTTTTGCAAATGAGTCAATATTTATAATGATTGTTCCTCCTTTTTTAATCCAGTTTTTATTAGCTTTTAATGCTGCAGGATTCATTGCAACTAAGACGTCCGCTACATCACCAGGAGTATTTATTTCAGTATTTCCAATATGCACTTGGAAACCTGAAACTCCAGCAACTGTTCCTAAAGGAGCTCTAATTTCAGCAGGAAAATCAGGAAAAGTAGCTAAATCATTGCCTAAAAGTGCAGAAGTTTCAGTAAACTGACTTCCTGTAAGTTGCATCCCATCACCAGAATCACCAGCAAATTTGATTACAACCTTTTCTAGATCAATAACTTTAGAGTCGTTATTCATTGTATTAATAATGTATATTTCACTTGCAAAAGTACAGATGATAATCAATTTTAATAGTATTTTCTATTTTTATTTTACTACTTTATTAACCTTTATAAATGATTGTTTAGAATTATTATAAATTTCAATATTAGTGTATTATGATGCTATATAATATTTATCTTTGCACCCTAACTTATTAATGAATTAAGAATATGGCAATTAAAATAACTGATGATTGTATCAATTGTGAGGCTTGTGAGCCTGAATGTCCTAATAATGCAATTTATGCACCTGAAGAATCATGGAAATTTTCTGATGGTACGACTATGTCTGATGATTCAGTAAAAGAAGCAGTATCAGATGAGTTTTTTTATATAGCTACTGATAAATGTACTGAATGTAGAGGGTTTAATGAGGAGCCTGCTTGTGCTGCTGTTTGTCCAGTTGACTGTTGTGTTGAAGATGAAGATAATGTTGAGACTGAGGAAGAACTTATGGCTAAGAAAGAAAGGCTTCATGCTTAATTAAAAGTCAGTTATAATAATAAAGGGTAGCATTTGCTCTCTTTTTTTATTCTGCAAAAAAGTATCTAAAATCGATACTGATAAAATTACCTAACATCTCTAAGTAGAAGTTACTAGCATCATTAAAGTTTGTTAATTCATATTCAGGAACTAAATAAGCGATATTTTCAAATGGCCTATGCAAACTTGCTCCAAAATAGTAATTGCCATTATTAATTGTTCGATATTCTAACCCTACATTTGATAATAAGGCCAAATAACCTCCATGCTTTCTATATGTATTTTGATAAAAATATTCAATTTCATTTCCTTCTGAATAGATATCAGAAGCAAGAGTATTATAAGAAATACCAAAAGCAGCATTTACAAACCAATTTTCTTTAATTTGAACATAAGCCAATAATTGCAAAGGCAATTCGTAAGTTCTCATTCCAAATTCTGTGTAGTCATCAATAGAAACACCATTACTTTTTAAGATGCTTAATCTAAAATTTCTTTGGATATAATTAAGTCCCGATTCAACTGAAAAAGTGTAGTTGATTTTATGTCTTATAATCATACCCATTGAATATGAGTATTTAGGCTTTAAGTCAAAAAAGTAACCTTCAGAATTGCCTTCTATATTCGAAGCATCAAAAAAAGAAATGGGAATAATTGGCTTGTATTGTAAGCCAAAAGTTGTTTCTGATTTTTGTGCTTTAAGACTTAAAAAGCAAATTGTTAGAAAAAAAATTAATAACCTATTGTTCATTTGCAACTACAACAATATCAGGGTTAATTTTTTGTTTTAACAATGATTCTATTCCTCCTTTTAAAGTGCTAGTTGCTGAAGGACAACCACTACATGCCCCCTTTAAATCAACAGAAACAATATTATCAACATAGGAATGTAATGTAATTGCTCCACCATCACTTTCCACTGCAGGTTTAATATATTCATCTAAAATTGCAATCACTTCTTTTTCATTATCAGAATACTCTTTAATAATTACTGTTTTTTCATTAGTATTATCTTGTTTATTTGAAGTTCCTGTTTCTTCTGAAATATGTTCAGTATAATTCTTTATCCCCTCAGAATTCAAATGGTCAGCAATAAATATTCTTAATTGCATAGCAATATCTTCCCATTCAATAGTATCTTTCTTAGCAATTGAAATAAAATTAGAACTTATATAAAGACTTTTGATAAAAGGAAATTTCATTAATTCTTCTGCGATAGTAATTCCTTGTGTTTCTTGGATGCTATTAATTTCAATACTTTTATCTGCCAACATCCTGTTTGAAACAAATTTCATCACTTCAGGATTCGGAGTACTCTCAGCATAGATGCTATAATTCATAATTGTTTATTTTTGACAAAAATACAAACTTAAAATCTATGGCATTAATAAAAGAGGTAAAAGGTAAGTATCCAGTTTTTGGAGAAAATATTTATTTAGCAGATAATGCAACAATAGTTGGGGAGGTAGAGATTGGAGATGATTGTAGTGTTTGGTTTTCAGCAGTTGTTAGAGGTGATGTTAATTCCATCAAAATTGGCAATAAAGTAAATATACAAGATGGGGCAGTTCTGCATTGTACATATCAAAAAGCAGCAACTATTCTTGGAAATAACGTTTCTGTAGGGCATAATGCTTTAGTACATGGCTGTACTATAAAAGATAATGTTCTTATTGGGATGGGCTCCATTGTAATGGATAATGTGGTAGTAGAGAGCAATTCAATAATTGCTGCTGGTGCTGTAGTTTTAGAAGGGACACATATTGAATCTGGAACAATTTATGCTGGAGTTCCTGCTAAAAAGGTAAAAGAATTAAATGGGGAACACACTGCAAGATTAATTGAAGGAATTTCAAATAATTATGTGCTGTATTCTTCTTGGTTTAAAGATTAAACAAAAAGGTTTACTTCTTGTAATTTGATATCTTCTTTAAAGAAAAATTGAGCGCATTTTTCAAATGATTTTGTGTAATTAGAAACATAAAAATGATGCTCAGTTTTTGTTGAGTAATTTAGTAAATTCTCTTTCTTCAGCTCGTTTGCAATATGATTTGCTACTATATTAGCTGAGTCAATTACATTTACTCCTCTCTTATAATACCTGTCAATTTCTTTATGAATTAACGGGTAATGTGTGCACGCTAAAATTAAATGATCAATATTTTTTAACACAGGATTTGCTAAATAATTAGCAATAACTGTATTGCTAATTTTCTCATTTATAAAGCCTTCTTCTATCATAGGAGCTAATAGTGGAGTTGCTAAAGAAATAACATTTGATGTTGAGCATTCTGATTTTATTTTACTTTCATAAATGCCAGACCCAATTGTAGCTTTAGTACCAATAACCCCAATAGTATGATCAGAACAAATTTTGATTACTTCCTTAACAACTGGGTCTATTACATTGTATATAGGTGTACTTGCTGAAACCCTATAAACATTTTCGTCAGCAACTGAAGATGCAGAATTGCAGGCAATAACTATAGTTTTGCATTTTTTTTCAATTAAAAATTTTATTATTTTTCTACTAAAAATCTGTATTGCTTCTTTTGATTTTTCTCCATATGGCAAATGTTCAGTATCTCCAAAATAGATGATATTCTCATTAGGTAAAACTTTGGTAATTGCGTGTGCAACTGTAAGTCCACCAATTCCTGAGTCAAATATTCCAATAGGAGAATTTTTCATGACATAAAAGTATATAAAAAGCACCACTTAGTGTGCTTTTTATATATATGTGTGTATTAGTTTAAAGTCCTAACTTCTTTTTTACTAATGCAATTACATTTTCACTTTCTTTAGCATAAAGGATATTCCCACTACTTTTATCAAAAATGTAAGTAAAGTTTCCTTCATTCGCAACATCTTCTATAGCCTTTCTAGCTTTAGCTAAAATAGGCTCTAATAATTCTTGCTCTTTAGTTTGTAAAGATTGCTGAGCATTTTGTTGGAATGATTGAATCCTTTGTTCTAATCCTGTGATTTCAGCAACTTTATCTTGTTTTACTAAATCAGAAAAAGATGATTCATTAGCTTGATACTCTTGTACGCTTTGTTGGTACTCTGCAGTCATTGATCCTAATTGAGCTTCCAAACTTTTAGCAAAATTTGCAACTTCTGTTTCAGCAGTTTTTCTCTCAGGCATTAGCATTAATAATTCTTGAGAATCAATATAGCCAAACTTATTTTGTGCAATTGAACTTATAGTTAAAAAACTTAACAGTGCTAGTAATGTAATTTTTTTCATTTTGTGTTATTTGTGGTTTAGTTATTATTTTTAATTATTATTAGTACCCCATTAGTTCAAGTACTTTATCTGATTTATCTAGGTTGTCATTTTTATAAAGCATGATTAAATCACTAGAGCTATCAAAAATTACTTGATATTTATTGTTAGCTGCTAATTGCTGAATTGCATCATGAATTTTATCTTGTATTGGTCTTATCAATTCTTGTCTTTTAGCATATAAGTCACCTTCAGGTCCAAAATATTTTTGTTGTAAATTTTTTGCACCTGTTTCTTTCTTGATGATTGCCTCCTCTCTTTTAGTTTTCATTTCATCAGTAAGTAAAACTTGTTCTTGTTGATAGGCTCTATACATTTGTTCTACATCAGCATATTTGTTTTCAATTTCTTTCTGCCAATCAGCTGATAATGCATCTAATTTATCTTGTGCCTGTCTGAACTCAGGTATTTTATTTAGTATATAATCTGTATCAACATAAGCAAATTTTTGTGCATTGGAATTTGTTATTGTTAAGAAACTTACTGCTAAAATTAAAAATATTTTTTTCATAATTTATTTGTTTTAAAATTTTGCAAATCTAATTAAAATTGCTGACCAATAGAGAAGTGAAATTGACCTCCATTTGCATCAGGTTTAGTAGGTATTTCATCAAGTCCCCATCCATAGTCAAGTCCCATCATTCCAATCATTGGAAGCATTATTCTTACCCCAAAGCCTGCTGATCTTTTCACTCCAAAAGGATTAAAGTTATCAAACTTATCCCATGCATTCCCTGCTTCTAAGAAACCTAATGCATAAACTGTTGATCCTGGATTTAAGCTAATTGCATACCTCAGTTCAGTTGTATATTTATTGTAAATAGTTGCTCCAGTTTGAGGTGATAAAGTATTATTTCCATAACCTCTTAATGAAATCAACTCTCTACCATCAAATTGATAGCCCATTCCACTCATACCATCTCCTCCAACATAAAATCTTTCAAATGGAGCTACTCCTAAATCATTATTATAAGCTCCTAATAGCCCCATCTCAACTCTAGTGTTTAACACCAATTTATCAGTAAAAGCTGAGAACCAAGATGATTTGAATTTCCATTTGTAATATTCAATCCACGAATATTTCTCTTGGTCAGAAACTGAAGAATAATCATCAATTCCATCAAACATTGAATATGGAGGTGTAACTTTTAAACTTAATGAAAAATTTGAACCTCTTCTTGGGAATATTATTTGATCTGTTGAGTTTCTGCCAACTTTTATATTATAGTTTACATTATTTGAAAAACCATTTCTAAATGAGAAAAAAGATTGAGAATTAATCAATTTATATTGCTGAAAGTTTAACCCATTGTAAAGCGTAAAGTAGTCATCAGGGTATTTTAATCTTTTTCCTAATCCGATAGTTAAACCAGTAATCTCAATTGCTTCTCTTTGTTCATCTGATTGTCCGTTTGATGAAATTGATTTGTATAAAGAAACACTTAATGATGTTGGTTTTTTTCCGCCAAGCCAAGGTTCTGTAAATGAAAGGTTATAGTTTTGGTAGTAAATTCCATTTGATGATGCTGTTAACGAAAGTCTTTGCCCATCTCCAGATGGTAATGGTGCCCATTTATCTTTTTTAAAGATATTTCTTGTAGAGAAATTTGCAAATGTGAGTCCTAATGAACCAACAATTCTCCCTGCTCCCCAACCTCCTTGTAATTGTATTTGGTCAGATGATTTTTCTTCAACTACATAAGTAATATTAACTTCATTTCTTACTTGGTCAGGATCAATTTTTACATCAAATTTTTCAGGGTTAAAATATTGCATTTGAGAAAGTTCTCTTTGAGATCGCATAATATCAGAACGCTTAAACAAATCGCCAGGGCGAGTTCTTAACTCTCGCATTATCACATGGTCATTTGTTTTAGTATTTCCTTTAATCATTACTTTGTTTACCCTAGCTTGCTTACCTTCATAAACTCTAACTTCTAAGTCAATTTTTCTGTCAGAAGCTGCTACTTCAATAGGAGTTGCATTAAAGAATAAATAACCATCATCTAGATAAAGAGAGCTGATATCCGTTCCTTCCTGGCTTCCAAATAATCTAGAATCTAAAATAGTTTGGTCAAAAATATCCCCAATTTCAATACCTAATTGTCTAATTAATTCTTCTGATGAGTAAACTGTATTTCCAACAAATGAAATGTTACCAAACTTATATGTTTCTCCTTCAGAAATTGTCATTTCAATAGTCATAGTGTTATCACTATTCATGTAAGCTGTATCACTAATGATTCTCGCATCACGATAACCAAATTCATTGTATTTAGAAATGATGTTTTTCTTGTCATCCTCATAATTCTTATCAATAAATTTTGAGATTTTGAAAATACGCCAGAAATTTTTTGATTTTGTTTCTTTCATGCTTTTCTTAAGCTTTAATTACTTACAGCATAAACGGTATCCTTACGATTAAGAATGGTTTTTTTAGGATTCAGAATTTTAGATCTTCCTTTTACAATAATCTCTTTTATCTTAACTTTTTTTCCTTTAGTTATATTAAAAATTAAGTTCTCAGAATTAGCTGTTGCAGTATCTGTAATGGTTAAATAACCGACACTTACATTGTAAAATCCTTTATTGACATAGAATTTCTTTATTTTATTAATGCTGTTATTAATGAGGTTTTGAGTTAAGACTTTCCCTCTCATTAATTTCAAGTCTTCCTTCAAAGTTGTAACATCCGATTTACTAACTTTTTTTCCTTTAAATTTAAATTTTGAAAGTCTGCTGTGCTCTTTCAAATCTATATTCAGATAAACAAGATCTTCTACAATTTTATCAATAGTGATATTTACATCAGCAAATAATCCTTGCTTCCATAGTTTTGTAATTGCTGATGTAATATTATCACCAGGTATTTTAATTTTCTCCCCTACTTCTAGTCCTGAAATAGAGATTAAAGTATTGTTATTAAGATGATCAGCACCATTTACCATAATCCCTCCTATTTCATAAGTTTTTGGAGCTGAATAATCCAATCCATCAGTAGTTTTAGCATTGATAGCAATGCTCATTAAACTGAATATTAAAAGTGCAATTTTTTTCAAAATGTTAATTCTGTATTTGTTCTGTTGTTTTTCCAAATCTTCTTTCTCTACTTTGATAATCTAATATCGCTTTTTCTAAATTGGCTCTTCTAAAATCTGGCCATAATGTATCAGTAAAATACAATTCGGAATATGCAATTTGCCAAAGTAAAAAATTGCTAATTCTGTATTCTCCACTAGTTCTTATTAATAATTCAGGGTCAGGAACGCTTTTTGTACTAAGATATTGCTGAAATTGTTCTTCAGTAATTTTTTCATTTCCTACTCCCTTATTTGTAATCTCATTTACTGCATTTAAAATGTCCCATCTTCCACTGTAGCTAAGCGCTAAAACAAGTGTCATTCTAGTATTGCCTTTTGTCTTATCTATTGCTTCTGCTAGTTCCTTTTTTGCCTTTGATGGCAAGATATCAGTATCACCAATTGTGCTTAACTTAATGTTGTTGTCCATTAAGGTTTTAGTCTCTTTATTGATTGCGGATACAAGTAAAGTCATCAGGGCATTTACTTCTTTTGATGGTCGGTTCCAGTTTTCAGTTGAAAAAGCATAAAGCGTTAAAAATTCAATACCAATTTCAGCTGCAGCTTCCACAGTATCTCTAACAGCTTTTACTCCATTATTATGACCAAATATCCTAAGTTTTCCCTTGGATTTTGCCCATCTACCATTACCATCCATGGTAATAGCTATGTGTTTTGGTAAATTATTTTTATTGATTTCTTCCATTAAAATGATTGCTGTTTAGTAATCGCAACCTTTTGTTTTGTTAGCTAACTTAAATGAAAGTGTAATGCCAGCAAAAGAATACCAATCGTTTTTTTCAGGATCCCCTCTTTGATCATCCTTCAAATGAGTCCCTAAAGGATCTGACATAGAAATTGCCACTGGGGTCATATCTGTTACGTCCCCACCAGGGTAGGTTGTGCTTACATCATCCAGATAATCAGTGAATGTTTTTCTTGTACTGTACTCAAAAATGATATTAAAACTATTGCTTACAGCAATTTTAACACCACCACCCAATGCTGCTGAAAATTGAATTAAAGAATACTTTTTCCTGTCTGGAAAAGTTGTAGTTCCCTGTCCTTCAGTCCCTAATTCTTGTAGATTTATCCATTCTCCGTTAGTATACTCATTTTCTGCTTGAGGATTAAAGTTAAAAATGGAAACTCCTCCATATACAAATGGTGTCCAAGTATATAGTGGATTCCCTGGGTCATATGGTAAGAAATTAAATTCTACTTGCCCTGAAAGTTCGTAAACTGGAGATCTAAAATGTAACCCTCTACTTGCTGCAATTGTATCATCAGAATCACTTTCATCAGATCTTAAATTCAAATACATAATCTCTGCTTTGTAAGTAAATCTTTTATCAATATTTTTTCTGATAACTAAACCAACAGCTGGTGATGATTGGTTAAAATGAACTGTATTTAAATCGCCTAGATAATATGAAGCCCCTAATAAAATCCCAATTTCTGTATTTGGTTTAAACTGTTGAGCTTGTATAGTGTTCCCAAAAATCAAGAAACTCAATAGCAACAAAACGGTTATTTTATGTTTAAATCTTTTCATAATCATGATATTATCAATAATTGGCAAATATAAATAATCTAGAGGTTTATAAGTAGATATTAACTTCTTTTATCTAAGCCCCACATTAACTTGTGCCTAATAGTAGCTGTAAATGAATTATTCTGAGGTTGAATTAACTTAATTTTAAAATCTGCCTTCTTAATTACAAGTTCAGTATCACTATCAAAAGCACGAGATCTTGAATCTAATGAAACTAGAGCTAACTGGTCTCTGTCCTCAACTTTTAGTTTTACCACACTATTGTCATCAATTACTATTGGCCTTACATTTAAGTTATGTGGCGCATTAGGTGTAATGATTATGTTGTTTGTTCCTGGCATAATAATTGGCCCTCCACAACTAAGTGAATATCCAGTTGATCCTGTTGGTGTTGAAACAACTAATCCATCTGCCCAATAAGTGTTCAGGAATTCATCATCAACAAATGCATCAATTCTAATCATGGATGAAGTATCTTTCTTAGATACTGCAACTTCATTTAATGCAAAATTCTTTTCTTTAAAGAGTTTTTTATTGGTATTTAATTCTAATAAAGCACGCTCATTTATCTGATAGTTTCCTTTAAGGATATCATTAACGGCATCATCAATTTGACCAGCTGAAATACTTGAAATAAAGCCTAATCTACCTGTATTTATTCCTAAAATAGGGATGCTAGATCCCCTTACATAAGTTACTGCTTTAAGCAATGTGCCATCACCACCAATACTGAATAAAAAATCAATATTATTACCTAATGTTTCATGAGAATTGAAAGTGGTAACAGCATTTTTAAAACGAATATTATTTTGCAAAAAAGTGTTAAATTTTTCTTCAACAATAATTTTAATATGCTCGCTTTCCAGCTTTTTAATTAAATGCTGAATGTACTTTGAAAAATGCTCAGGGTATGGACTTCCAAATATTGCAATTGTCATAATTTATTTTTTTGACCCAAATGGATTAGAAAAGTGTAAAAATACGCCTTTTTCTCCTAAATGATTAGCAGAATATTCAATTCTTATTAATTTATCATAATAGGTTATATAATCTAGCGATATACCTTTCCCCCACAGTAATTTACTTTGCATAGGGTTACTGGCTTTATTTTGATTATCTCTAATGTAGCCCATATCAGAGAAAAGACCAAGGTAAATAGAATAATGAGATTTGTTGAATTGTTTCATTTTTACATAAGGAATTTCAAATTCTGTTTTTTCAACTATTGCAAATTTTAATGCTGTTTTGCTGAGCCAAAATTGTTGTCCGTCAACTACATAATATTCATAACCCCTTACATAGTCATTATAACCAAATCCTTCTTCTTGTGAGTAAGGTTGATAGCCATGAGATGCTAATTTAACTGCAAAACTACTTCCTAAAAACAAACGATTAACGGGCTCAATATATTTTTCAGCTTTTGCTTTTAACTCAAAATGATTAATTGGACTTGTGCCTTTAAAGTATTTTGTTGCTTCAGTAATAAACTGATATCCATGCAAAGGATATACTACATAATCTCTGTGTTCATCAGTAAAGGAATAAGTGCTTTTATAAAAGTTGCCAGAATTTGAGTTATTATATAAGTAATTGGGGTTTTTAAAAGTGACACTATCATTAACGGAAGAAGAAAAATAATGAAGTTTTAAAGCATGTTTATAATGAATATTTTTTCTGTATAATAGCTCAATATTTGCTTCATAATCATTAGCTGTATACTTGTTTTCATCTTCAAAATATAACAGCTGATTATCTATTGTTTGATAATGAGTTTTCTTTCTTCTAAAGATTTGTAGATTTGTATTTAGCCCGATTGTTTTTTGCTTATTAAAATAAGGAATTTGATAAGAAAGTAAATAATGTTCTTTAAAGCCCCTTCTTATTTTGAATTGCAAAAGTTCGTTTCTCCCTCTAAAATTTTCCCAATTTAAGAAAATTCCATAATTTAATCTTGAAAAATCAGAATAATCATTTGCTTTAAATTCATCCCACCAAGTGTTGAAATTTCTTTCTGATATTTCAAAAACAGGATAGGGCCAGAAATACCATTTTTCAGTTACTTCAATATAGATATTTCCCTCATTTTGAGTTATCTCTACAAAATTGAATAATTTTAAATTATTTAAATTTTCAGTACTTTCTTTTATTTTTTTCTTAAGAATATCTTGATTATAATTCTTGTTCTTTTGAAAAGTAACTTCTCTTAGAATAATTTCTTTTTTAGTTCTATTGTTTCCTAAAATCTCAATATTTAAAATTGTAGTTTCACTTTGAGAAAAAACGAATGTTGAGCTAAAAAAAAGAAAAAAGATTAATGAAAATTTCTTCATTTTAAGGATTTAAAAATCGCATTAATGATTCGTATCTGTCAGTAAAATCATCATTAGTTTCCTGCGTATTGAATGATGCAGATACATTATAATCAAAACGCTCTAAATCCTTTACTATCGAGTTAATATCCATAGTATTTAGCTTTAATGTAAGTTCAATTTGCAGTACATCAGGAATTGAAGTAATATATGAACTTAATATTTTAGTATTATTATCTTCTACAATACTAGCAATCTCACTCATTTGATAATCATTTTGATTCATCCTTAAAACAATAACCCCACCATTACTTTGTATAGATGTACTTTTTGCAATAGTATATAGTAACTTTCTATTCGTAATTGAACCCAAATAATGTTTTTCTTCATCTAAAACAGGAATTACTGTAAGGCTAAATTTTTCTAGTTCTTCAATAATATCAAAAAGGTGTTGAGTGCTAATAACACTTGGAGCTGTAATTTCCTCAAGATGTTCTTCAATAAATTCTTTTTCATTGTCCCAGTTTAGGATTTCTTTCTCTGATAATATGCCTAAATAAAAGCCGTTCCTTACCACTGGAAGATGATTTACTCTTAGCTCTTCCATCAGTGAAATTGCTCGCAACCCATCATCATCAGGATGTAAACTTATTAATGATTGAGAAATTAAATCACTTGCTTGCATAGTGCAAAGATACTATTTTTTACTTTTGCTTTATAATATGATAAAGCTCAGTGTAAATATAAATAAGATTGCAACTATCAGAAATGCTAGAGGAGGAAATACACCATCTGTGGCTAAAGCAGCAATAAATTGTCAAAAATTTGGTGCTGATGGAATTACAATCCACCCAAGGCCTGATGAAAGACATATTACAAAAAAAGATGTGTATGATATTAAACAAATTATTAGCACTGAATATAATATTGAGGGATACCCAAGTCCTGACTTTATAAAAATGGTAATTACTGTAAATCCTGAGCAAGTTACTTTAGTTCCTGATGGTCCTGATGTAATTACCTCTTGTGCGGGTTGGGATACAATAAAATTTCAAGATTATTTGAAAGAGATTATTGCTGAATTTAAGGAGCATGGAATTAGAACTTCTATTTTTGTTGATCCAAAATTAGAAATGATTGAAGGGGCAAAGTTGTGCGGTACGGATAGAGTTGAATTATATACAGAAGAATACGCAACTAAATATATTGATAATAAAGAGCAAGCAATTGCTCCTTATATTTTAGCTGCCAATAAAGCTAGTGAACTTAGTTTAGAGATAAATGCAGGACATGATTTAAGTTTAGAAAATTTAGAGTATTTTGCAAAGAATATTCCAAATTTAGCAGAAGTCTCTATAGGGCATGCTCTTATTAGTGATGCACTTTATTTAGGACTAGAAAATGCTATTCAGATGTATAAACGACTATTGTAGATGAAATTATTTTCAAAAAAATATGGTGATAAAGGTCAGGATTTAATTGTTATTCATGGTTTGTTTGGTATGAGCGACAATTGGAATACTCTTGGGAAGAAATTTGCTAAATATTGCAAGTTGCATTTAATCGATTTAAGAAATCACGGGAGATCTCCACATTCTGATGAGTTTTCTTATGAGGTGATGTGTGGAGATGTATTAGAATATATGGAGGATAATAATATTATCAATCCAATTATTTTAGGACACTCTTTAGGAGGAAAAGTGGCTATGAAATTTGCATTTTTATATCCTGATAAAATAGAAAAAATGATAGTTGCTGATATGGCTCCAAGAAGGTATGATACTGATTTTCATCAAGATTTATTAAGCAAACTTTACAAACTACATTTAGAAGATTTTGAAAAGAGAGAGGAGATTGATAAATTACTTGCTTCCACTTATGAGGATAAAGGAATGCGATTATTCCTTTTGAAAAACCTATACAGAAAGGAAAATAAGGAATTTGCTTGGCGTTTTAATATTGAAGTCCTTTTGGAGAAAGTAAGTAACATACAAGAAGCAGATTTTGTAAAAGGAATTTGTAAAATTCCAACTCATTTTATAAGAGGAGGGAACTCAAAATACATAACAACTGAAGATGAATTTATAATAAATAAACACTTTTCAGATTTTAGTATTGCCACTATTGATGGCGCAGGACATTGGTTACATGCCGAAAAACCTGAAAGATTCTATTCTGAGGTGATGGGATTCTGTTTAATGTAAATCATTTAAGAAATTTAGCCAATTCAGTTACGGTAAGCTGACTACACGCAAAATATAATAATTAAAAAAACGAATCTTCTCATTTTATAATTTTTTCAAAACAATAATATTTGTCTTTGTCAGGTTTTAAATCTATTGCGCCTAGTTCTGTATATCCAAGCCTTCTGTAAAAATCCATTGCTTTTGGATTTCCAGAATAGGTGTCCAATCGTATGGATTGATATCCTTCTTCTACAACAAACTCTTCCACAAATAACATTAGTTCTTTCCCAATTCCAACCCCCCATTTTTCTTCAACTACCGCTAACCTGTGGACAACTAAAAACTGATTTTTTTTATCTTCCCAGTCAATAGTTAAATAGGTTTTATCTTGATTTTCATCAATATTAACTCCTCCAATTATTTCTCCATTTTCTTCTGCTACAAAGTAAGTTCTTGCCTTCAAATCAGCTATAATTACATCAACATTCGGGTAGCTTGAATCCCATTGATCTATCCCGTTTTTAAGCATCCCGTTAACACAGGAATTATACATTAACATTATATTCCCAAGATCATATTTATTTGCTTTACGGATTATCATTGCACAAGTAAATTACACCCTCTTATGTCAGCATTACTGAATCGGCCAAGTACTGAAAAACTACCATCATCAAAAGTACGCCCTAGGTCTTGTGTAGCAATAAACGGACAAGAAAAAATATTCGCCAAATCAATTACATTTATACCTCCTGTTTTATTGCTAATTATTGATAGCGGATCATTTACATCTCTTGTTAATATTTTCATCCATGGGGGAGTTTTAAAAATATTATTTCCTTGTGAGTATCCTTGTGATAAAAGCTCAGTCATACCATATTCCGAATGTATGTTTTTAGTAGCAAATGATTGCTTTAATATACTGTGGATTTCTTCTTTTAGTAGTTCTTTTCTTTGTCCTTTCATTCCCCCAGTTTCCATTATAATGATGTGTTCTAATTTCTGAGGAAACTCTTTTGCTAAATCAAGTAAAGCATAAGCTACTCCAAACAATATTGTTTTTTGTTTTTTGCTTTCTAATTCCTTTAGAGTAGTGGCTAATTCCTCATAATTATTGAGGTAGTAATTGCTTTGTGGATGCTTGCTTTTTTTTATTAAATCATCAACCATATAAATGAGTGATGAGCCTTCTCTTTCTTTGTATGATGGGAGTAAAGCAAGTATGCAATAGTCAGTAATATCGCCATAAAAAACTTGAAATGCTTTTTGATAAGAACTTTTGTACAGCTCAATATTGCTTACTAAATGTTTGCTTTGCTCTCCTGTTGTACCACTACTTAAAAATATTTCTTCAATTGCTTGCCCTTGGCAGATGATTTGTTCTGTTTTAAAAAATTCTACAGGTAAAAAAGGGATTTCATAAATATTTGTTGGGTCTTCCCCTTTTAGAATAATTCCAGCATAAGCAGCATAAGCTAGGTTGTTCTCCATTTGAAAGTCAAATATTTCTAATGCTAACTTTTCAAAAGTTGCATCATTTGTGCAATTAAATATTTTATTTATAAATGTATTCAATTTATTATTTGATTAAAGTTCAAAAGTACTATTTTTACGTTAAATTAAAATTATGAAAACATTTAATAAAACAACACTAATAATCTTGCTTTTTACTATTGTAATGAGCGCTTGTCAATCTAATACTTCTACTGAAAGTAAAACAGTAAATGAGCCATCAGTATTTTTTAAAAACATTCAAGATGGGGCTATTCTATCTTCTCCTTTTTTAGTAGAAATGGGGGTAGAGGGGATGGAGGTTGAAGCTGCAGGTGAAATTAATGCTTTAAAAGGACATCATCATATCATTATAAATTCTGACTTTATTATTGATGGTGACATTGTGCCTGCTAATGCTCAGCACATACATTTCGGATTAGGTCAAATTGAGACTACGTTGGATTTAGATGCAGGAAATTATTCCTTAACGCTACAATTTGCTGATGGATTACACCAATCTTATGGGGAAGTAATGAGTAAAACGATTAATGTAACAGTTCGTTAATAAAAAGAACTAATTAGTAAAAAAATAAAAAAGGCGACTATATTTGGAATCGCCTTTTTAATTAGTTATTTTTAAATTCTAGAATTTGTATTCTAAATTTAAGTATAAAGTATTTTCTGCCTCAGATTCATCTGCAGCACCTGTCCATGATTGCATGTTCAATGCAACAGTTACTCCTTTCGTCATTTGTCTTTCTATACCATAAATTGTATATGAACCCTCCTTAGCGGTTTCTGTAGCATCGTCATATCTAGCGAATAGAGTATAATCTTCATTTAACCTATAAGACCCATAAATCGACATTAAACTTTTCTCTTCATCAGCTATAATATTACCTGAATTTTGCATTAAACTTGCTTCATATCCTAGTGAAAAATTTGTTCCTGAATAGGCAAGACTTGCAGTAGAAATATATTGAGAATCAGTTGAATCAGTATAAGTGCTTCTCGGTGTTATATCCTGATGTAATCTTAAAGCTAATTTATTGCTTACTTTGCATGTAATTCCTAAACCACCTCTAAATAAGCCTGTCTCATCTTGTGCTTTTTTATACCCTTCTCCATTTAAAATTTGAGCATCTATACTTAAGAAATCACTGAATAATTCATAATCAGCAGTTACTCCTAAATCAGCAGAGTTTGCCCATTTATACTTGTCTTGAGCAGATTTTTCAATATACCTTCTGCCCCAAGATTTTTCCATAAATTTAAAATTCTTTGTGCCTACCATACCCGAGATAAGAGTTAATTTGTCTGAAGCCTTCCATTTTAGAGAAGCGATTTTTAGAAATGCGGTGTAAGCACTTCCGCTGCTATTACTTCCTACATCAAATGTTATTTTTGTAGAGAATTTTTCATCTATATTGTATGAGTATCCTAAATATGCTCTTTTTAGTTCAAATTCTTTAAATGCTTGTTCTCCTTCTTCAGTAGATATGTCATAATTCAAGTTAGAAAAAATTTTGACTGAAGGAGCCCCTTCTTGTGCACTTACATTTAACGATATAATAAATGCAGTGCTTAGTAATAAAATTGTTTTTTTCATCATAGTTTAAAATTTAGTTATTATTTTTAAGGAAAAATATTATGTGTGAATAGATTTCATGTTAAGTTAATATAAATAAATTGTATTGGTGTTAAAGCCCTAGTCTGCTAAAGAATTTTACAATACCTTGAACAAATTGTTCAGGCATTTCTGTTAACATTAAGTCTATTGTTAATTGGTCGTTAACACCAATTGCAATTGCAATAGAAATAACAAGACCTAGAATTGCATAAGTAGCATCTTTTAATCCAAGTCTTATAGAGGCCCATAGTGTATTATCAGAGGTTCTCATAATTGACATTCCTATTTCTCTACCTGCAAGTAATCCAATAAACACCCATGTAGTACTCATAGGGACATTAGAGTATAGCTTAAAGTAAAATAATATAACACAATAAATTAAGTCAATTAAAGTAGCAAATCTTACATCCGTAACTACTGATTTTTCAGTAACAATCTTTTGTATTCTACCACCTTTATAGTAAAGTAATAGTCCTAATCCTATTACAACAATTGATGTAAAACCAATAAACTCTACAGTGTTTAGGCTTCTTGGTAAGTATACTGCAATATTAGCAGCATCTTGCATTAGCCAAACTGACCAAAGTGTACCTGAAGTAATCCATTGTGCAATTGTCCATCCAAATTTAGCTTCTCCTGTAAAGTACTTTTTAGATCCCTTAGCAACTATCATAAAAAAGATAAGTCCCATTATTAGAGAAAGGATATATCCACTCATACTTTTTGCAAGCACACCCCCTACGGCTGCAGGTGTAGCGGCAAATGAAGTAAGTAAAATAAATGTAGTGGAGACTGGCATTCTTAAACGCGTAAGAATTAGCAAGAATATTGGTGCAGCAATTTGTAAGAAGTGAAATTTAGAAGGAGCTATTTCAAATCCTTTAGATGTTAATCTTCCGTGCGAAACATCTCCACCAAGAGTTACCCAACTAAATAGCATGGTAAAGAAAAATATTCCTCCAATGAAAATCCAAAGCACCCACCATTTCTTATCTTGGTTAGATGCGATAAAAGTTCCAATAGTTTGTATACTATCATTTGCAATTGCAGCATATGCTGCAAAAATAAACCCAACCCACATTGCATACTGAGGATAGGGCGTGGCAAACATTGCAAGTAAAAATGAGCAAATTATAAATAATAGAAAATTATGCTCAGTTTTAGGAAACCAAACTGTTGCCGGAAAGCTAAAAGCTTTAATAAGTTTTTTCATGGTGTGCTGTGTGCGTAGATCTCTTTAAACAGCTGCGAAAAAAACAGTTATCATAATTGCTAAGTAAACTACTGCTGATAAATCTAGTGGTTTTGTGTTTGTTGTGTTGTTCATTTTAATTTGTTTTTGTTTGGTGCAAATATGACTATAGAATTTAGTTTAAGAGTTATTTAAACATTATCCTAATGTTAAGGAATTGTTAAGTTTTTTTATTAGTATTATATTCAATTAGTTATATGATGTTCTATTTTTAGTTTTGCAAATATGTATTATAACAGCTATTCTAATAAAAAATACATGTTATGTAATTGTTAATTTATTTATCATTTGGAGTTAAATATTAAATAAAGCTTTTCTAACATTTTATCTTTTATACTTTTGTAAAAAAACAAACATGAGCCAAAAAATTTTATTAGTAGACGATGAGGAGGATATTTTAGAGTTTTTATCTTATAACCTAATAAAAGATGGATTTGAAATACTTACTGCAAATAATGGTGCAAAAGGATTAGCATTAGCAAAAAAGCATAAGCCAGATTTAGTTATTCTAGATGTAATGATGCCAGAAATGGATGGTGTTGATGTATGTCAAAGGATAAGAGAATTACCTGAGTTAGATGAATCACTTGTATTATTTTTATCTGCAAGGGCTGAGGATTATTCTGAGCTAGCAGGTTTTAGTGCAGGCGCTGATGATTATATTACTAAGCCAATAAAACCTAAATTACTAATTAGTAGAGTTAAGGCTATTTTAAGAAGAAAAAGTAGAAATAAAGCTGTAAATAACATAAAAGTTGGAGGAATTGAAATTGATCAAGAAAAGCACACTATTTCTTGTAATGGTGAATTTATTTCTTTGGCTAGAAAAGAATTTAAGTTATTATTTTACTTAATGACTATTCCTGCTAAGGTTTTCACTAGACAAGAAATAATTAATGAGGTTTGGAAGGATGCAATAGTTGGAGATAGAACTATTGATGTTCATATTAGAAAAATAAGGGAGAAGATTGGAGATAATCATATTAAAACAGTAAAAGGAGTGGGATATAAATTTGATATATAATGCGATTTAATACACCAATAACAATATCATTATTCTTAAGTGCGGTACTTTTTGTTTTAGCAGGAAGTTTATTTTATGTAGCATCAGGAACTGAGTATTTTCTTCTAAGTTTAGTTTTATTCTTTTGGTTTTCAGTTGTATTTATTTATCAAGTTGTAAAACTATATATACATAGTAAGATTAGTGTTATATATAAAAATATATATAAGCACAAAGGGGTTACAAGGTTTGTAGATGTAGATATTGATTCAGTAGAAAAAGAAGTGGAAAATTGGGCAATAAAGAAAGAAAATGAAATTCTGCAAATGAAAGCATCAGAAACTTATAGAAGAGAATTTATTGGTAATGTTTCACATGAGCTAAAAACACCAATTTTTAATATACAAGGATATATTCTTACACTTTTAGATGGAGGTTTATATGATGAAGAGGTAAATATGAAATACTTGAAAAGAACTAGTAAGAGTGTTGATAGAATGATTAATATTGTAGATGATTTAGAGGTTATTACTAGATTGGAAACAGAAGAAACACAATTAGAAATTGGAGAATTTAATATTGTTGAGTTAGCAAAAGATGTGCTTGATCAGTTAGAATTAAAAGCAAATGAGTCAAAAATTGAACTGTCGATTCAAAAAGAAATACTTACAGAGTTTGTTTTAGGAGATATTGATAAAATTCAGCAAGTTTTTGCAAACCTAATTAGTAACTCTATCAAATATGGGAAAGAGGGTGGTCGTACTGAAGTAAGATTTTTTGACATGAATGAGAATATTTTAATAGAGATTTCTGACGATGGTATTGGTATTAGTGAGATGGATCTGCCTAGGCTTTTTGAAAGGTTTTATCGAGTTGATAAAAATAGATCTAGAAAAATTGGCGGTACAGGATTGGGGTTAGCAATTGTAAAGCATATTATTGAAGCACATAATCAGACAATTAATGTTAGAAGTACTGTTGATGTTGGGTCTACTTTTTCTTTTATTCTAGAAAAGGCAAAATAATTCTTCCCAATTTGTTGAAGTAGGTTTTAGGGCAACAAATCCTGAGTATTTTTTACTTTCAGTTATTGCTTTTTCAAAATTAAAATCAGCTTGTTTTTGTGAGTAACAAATTCCATTCTGATGAAAATTAGCGGCTAGATACTCTTGCTCGGTTTGTCCTGGCGTTGGAATGAAAAATGCCTTTTTCTCAAGTTTCGCTAAATCCATAACTGTAGAATAGCCAGGTCTGCAAATAATAAGGTCAGATTGTGTAATGGCTGTATTTAATTCAGTTGCGTTTTTATGAGAGTGAATACTTAAATTTCCTATGCTTTCATTTGTATCTATCTCAGGTTTTCCAAGCACAATTAATGATTTCTCTTTTCTGTCTTTTAAAGCTTTTATCAAACCTTTTTCAAGTATTGTTCTTTGTGGTTCTGGTCCAGACACAATTGCTAAGAAATCATATTTTTTCTTTTCATCTGCTTTCTCAAAACGAGATTGAACTCCTATATATGTGGTGTTTTTAGGAAGATTATCAGATTTTGATAATTCTCCAGCCAAACTATTTTTATCATCATCCATTATCCAACAAGCATCAAATTTATTAATGTATTTGTAATTAAAGTTTTGAATACTTTTAGAAAAATAAGGACTTTGTATTTTAAGTTGATGGGTGATAAAAGCAGTTGGTACTTTATTGGAATACAGCCCATATCTGTTATCTGATATTACCCCATAAATATTGTAATCTTCAATAATTTGATTTAACATTGTATGTTCTTTTTTAATACCTACAATTAATTTAGGGAGTTGCAAAAGCATACTAATACTCATGGGAAAATACTTAGGGTATTTAATGTTGTATCCTGAAAAACGAATCATTTCTAAGTCAGGAAACTCTGTACTTAGTAGATGCATAGGTCTGCCATCAGCTGCAATAATTACTTCATAATTATGTGAAATTAGTTGTTTTATTATTGGTATGCATCTTGTAGCATGCCCAATTCCCCAATCTAGTGGAGAAACTAATATTCGTTTTTTTGATTTCACAGGCCAAAAATACTTAAAACAAAGTAGTTTTGCATAAAAATATAAGTTTTGGCAAAAAATAAGTTAAGAAAATTCGGACAGATGAAGGATTACCCTCATGTTGAAGAGCCTACTTTGCATGAGATGAAAGAAGGATTTTATTTAAAAGGAAAATGGAAACAAGAGTTTTTCAAAAATGATAATCCTTTGGTGTTGGAGCTTGGTTGTGGTATGGGGGAGTATAGTCTGGGTTTAGCTGATAAATGCCCAGATAAAAACTTTTTGGGTGTTGATATAAAGGGTGCTAGAATTTGGCAAGGGGCTACTAAGTCCTTAGAAAAAGAAATGAAGAATGTCGGTTTTTTAAGAATCAGGATTGAGTGGATTGAAAGTTGTTTTGCAAAAGGAGAGGTTGACGAAATATGGATTACTTTTCCTGATCCACAAATGAAAAAAAGAAGAGGGACTAAGCGTTTAACTCATCCTAGATTTTTAAAAAGGTATAAGTACATATTGAAAGAAGATTCTCCCATTCATTTAAAAACGGATAGCCAATTTTTACATGGTTTTACTTTAGGAATTATCACTGCTAAAGGTCATAAATTGGAGGATAGTACTCATGATTTATTTGGCTCGCCAATGGTTAGAGAACACATGGAAATCAAAACCCATTACGAGCAAATCTATTTAGATAAAGGAATGCCGATTACTTATTTAAGGTTCAAACTTGCAAGATAATTTCTTTCATAAAGTATATGC
>CAJQLK010000005.1 GCA_905479165.1 uncultured Flavobacteriales bacterium
TTGACGGACAAGGGAATTTTGGTTCTATTGATGGAGATAATCCTGCTGCAATGCGTTATACTGAGGCTAGAATGCGTAAAACAGCAGAAGATATGCTGTTAGATATTGATAAAGAAACAATTGATTGGAACTTAAACTTTGATGATACTTTAAAAGAGCCATCTGTTTTGCCTTCAAGATTGCCTAACTTGCTTTTAAACGGAACAACTGGTATTGCAGTTGGTATGGCTACAAATATGCCACCACACAATCTTACAGAGGTTGTAAATGGTACATTGGCATATATTGAGAGAAGAGGTGATTTAGAGATTTCTGATTTAATGGAATATGTAAAGGCACCTGATTTCCCAACTGGAGGTACAATTTATGGTTATGATGGTGTTCGTGCTGCTTTTGAAACGGGTAGGGGTCGTATTGTAATGAGAGGAAAGGTTAGATTTGATGAATCGGGAACTAGAGAGCAAATCATAGTAGATGAGATTCCTTATATGGTGAATAAAGCTAATATGATTAAGCAGACTGCTGATTTGGTTAATTCTAAGAAATTAGATGGTATTGCTGATATTAGAGATGAGTCTGATAGAAATGGAATGCGTATTGTTTATGATTTAAAGCGTGATGCAATTCCAAATATTGTGCTAAACAAATTGTATAAGTACACTGCCTTACAGTCTTCATTTTCAGTTAATAACATTGCATTGGTAAAGGGAAAGCCTGAGCTTTTAAACTTAAAACAATTAATTGGGCATTTTGTTGATCACAGACATGAAGTATTAATTAGAAAAACAAAATATGAATTAGCTGCTGCTGAGAAAAGAGCTCATATTTTAGAAGGTTTACTTATTGCTTTGGATAATTTGGATGCGGTAATTAAATTAATCCGTTCTTCAAGAACTCCTGAAGATGCAAGAAATGGTTTGATATCAAACTTTAAATTATCTGAAGTACAAGCAAGAGCAATTCTTGATTTAAGATTACAGAAATTAACAGGCCTTGAAATGGATAAGATTAAATCAGAACATGCTGAAATAATGGAAAAAATTAAGGGCTTAAACTTAATTTTATCTGATGAAGATTTAAGGTATACTATTCTTTCAAATGACTTGAAAGAAGTTAAAGAGAAGTATGGTGACGCAAGAAGATCAAATATTGAATATTCTGCATCAGAAGTAAGTATTGAAGATATGATTCCAAATGAGGAGGTTTTAATTACAATTTCTCATTTAGGATATATTAAAAGAACATCTTTAAGTGAGTTTAGATCACAAAATAGAGGAGGGGTTGGTAGTAGAGGTGCTACCACTAGAGATGAAGATTTTGTTGAAGAAATGATTATGGCAAATAATCATGATTACATGTTATTCTTTACTGAACAGGGTAAATGCTTCTGGTTAAAAGTTTATGAAATTCCTGAAGGAGGTAAAACAGCTAAAGGTAGAGCTATTCAAAATATGATTAACTTACCAAAGGATGACAAAGTTATGGCTTATGTAAATACTAAAGACTTGAAGGATGAAGAGTTTATTAACTCACACTTTATAGTAATGTGTACTAAGAAAGGTGTGGTTAAAAAGACATCTTTAGAGCAGTATTCTCGCCCTAGAACAAATGGAATTAATGCAATTACTATTCGTGAAGGAGATCAATTATTAGAAGCTAAAATGACTACAGGTTCTTCTCAAATTATGATGGCAGTTAAATCTGGTAAATCTATCCGATTTGAAGAGGAAAAAGTAAGATCAATGGGTAGAACTGCAGCAGGGGTAAGGGGAATAAGACTTGCGGATGATAATGATGAAGTTATTGGTATGATTTGTATTGATGATTTAGAATCATCAGTATTAGTTGTATCTGACAATGGATACGGGAAACGCTCTGCAGTTGAGGATTACAGGATTACAAATAGAGGAGGTAAAGGAGTGAAAACAATTAACATTACTGAGAAAACTGGCAACTTAATTGCTCTTAAAAATGTGACTAATGCTGATGATTTAATGCTAATCAATAAATCAGGAATTACAATTAGAATAGGTGTTGATACTTTAAGAGTAATGGGTAGAGCAACTCAAGGTGTTAAGATTATAAGACTTAGAGATGAAGATAAAATTGCATCTGTAGCTAAAGTTTCAAAATTTGAAGATGAAGAAGAAGTTTTGTTAGATGAAGAAGGAAATATAATTGAAACTCCTGAAGTTATTAAAGGAGAAGAAACTGATTCAAGTGATGCCACTAATGAAGATAATTTAAATGAAAATAAATAAAACTAATTTATTTATAGGGTTATTCTTATCAGTTTCAACCTTATTTGCTCAAGAAATAACTGAACCAACTTTAATTAAAGAGGCAAGTACAAATCCTATAGATATTCCTTATGAAAAATGGGAAATGCCAAATGGTTTAACTGTACTGATACATGAAGATCATTCTGATCCTATTGTTCAAGTGCATGTTACTTATCATGTTGGAAGTAACAGAGAAACTGCTGGTAAATCTGGGTTTGCACATTTTTTTGAACACATGTTGTTTCAGGGTTCTGAAAATGTTGCTGATGAAAGACATTTTAAGATTGTAAGTGATGCTGGTGGTGATATGAATGGCAATACTACTTATGATAGAACGGTTTATTTTCAAACTGTACCTTCAAACTATTTAGAAACGGCACTTTGGCTTGAAGCTGATAGAATGGGGTTTTTCTTAGATGCAGTTTCACAAGAAAAATTTGAGAACCAAAGAGATGCTGTTACAAATGAAAAATATCAGAATCAGATTAGCCAGCCTTATGGTATGAGTTATGAAATCTTAGGTCAGAACCTGTACCCTCCTACACATCCGTATAACTGGCCTGTTATAGGTTATGTTGATGATTTAGACAGAGCAAATCTTGATGATTTGAAAGATTTCTACTTAAAATGGTACGGACCAAATAACGCATATTTAACTATTAGTGGTGATGTTACTTCTAAGGAGGTAGTTCCGTTATTGAAAAAATATTTTGGATCTATTAATAGAGGTGCATATGTAAAAAGGCAAAGACCAAATGTCCCAAGGCTATCATCAGATTTATATTGCGGATATACCGACCCGAATGTTTGGATGCCAATGACAGATATGGTATTTCCTACTGTACCTATTTATCATAAAGATGAGGCTCCTCTTGATATGTTAGCTGCATTAATGGGTGATGGAAATATTTCTATTTTTTATAAAAACTTTGTAAAATCTGAGGATGCAATTCAAGTTGGAGTTTATAATAGTTGTCGTGAAATTGCTGGAGAATTCCATATCCAGATTATTTCTTTTAATCCAGGTATGGATTTTTACGAAAACCCTGGTATATTCTTTAATGGTGTTGAAGGAAAAATTAGATCAACTTTAGATGAATTTATTGAAAAAGGGTTTACTGATGCTGAACTAGCTATGGTTAAGAATGAAATAGTTTCTCAAACTATTGATTTCAAAACCTCAGTAAGTATGAAATCAACTATGATATCAAGATGGGAGTGGTTAGGTAAAGGAAATTATAACATGTCATCAGAAGTAAAGAGATATACTGATGTAACTAGAGAGGATGTAATTAGAGTTTATAATAAATACATTAAAAACAGAAAAGCAGTTATTTCTACAGTAAAACCCAAAAATCCTTTTGCAACATCAAAAGATTCTTTAGTTTCATTTAATCCTAATGCTAACTTAATTCTATCTGAAGATTTAAGTGCTTCAGACTATGCTTATATAAAAGGTAAAGATGATTTTGATAGAAGCATACAGCCAATTGCAGGTAATTCTAAGGCACCAACTGTGCCAGAATATTACAATGCAACTTTAAGTAATGGAATTGATATTATTGGTACTGAATCTTCAGAAGTTCCTAAAGTTTATTTAAGACTTACAATTGGAGGAGGAGCTTTAGTTGAAGATGTAAAAAGGGTAGGGCTTGCTGATTTTACAGCTGAAATGATGAATGAAAGTACTCTTGATAAAACTACTGAACAAATGAGTGTGGCTTTAAGGACTCTAGGTAGTTCTATTAGTTTTTCCTCTGATGATGAAGCCACTTATATGTATATCGAATCTTTAACTAAGAACTTAGATGCTACATTAAAATTGGCAGAAGAAAAACTTTTGAAACCAGCTTTTAATGATGAAGATTTTAATAGAATACAAAAGCAGTATTTAGAGTCAATTGAAGCTGGAAATAAGAATGCTCAAAACCTTGCTAGTGAAGCTTATTCTAAACAATTATTTGGAGATACTCCATTTGGAAGATCAGCAACAAAAAAAACAATTAAGAAGATAAAAACTAAGAATTTAAGTGAATACTACTCTAGTTTCTACACTCCTAATACAACTTCAGTAGTTGTTGTTGGTGATATTTCAAAAGAGGAATTATTACCTAAATTATTATTCTTGGAAAACTGGAAAGGAGAGGAGCTTAATTTACCAAAAGCTAGTGATTTTGAATTTCCTGCAGAAGAACAAACTCAAATTTATCTAATTGATAAGGAGGGTGCTTCACAATCTGTTATTTTTATGGGACACAAATCAGATTTATATGATGTAGCTGGTGATCATTATAAATCAAAAATTGTAAACTACCCATTAGGTGGAGGTGCAAGTGGAAGATTATTCCTAAATTTAAGAGAAGATAAAGGATATACTTATGGAGTATATTCATTTTTTAACGCTTCAAAATATACTGGTGCATTTACAATTTTTAGTAGCGTAAAAACTGCAGCAACTGATAGTGCTTTAATTGAAATATTTAATGAGGTAAATGACATTACAACTAACGGAATTACTGAAAAGGAAATTGCATCAACTAAAAGCTCAATGCTAAATAGTGAGGCGCTTAAATATGAAACTCCAGGAAAAAAGTTAGGGTTTTTGAATAAGATGTTAAAATATAATTTGGATGAAAGTTTTATTGCTGACCAAGTTGAAGTACTAAACAACATTAGTAAAGCAGAATTAGATGTTTTAGCAAAAGCAAAAATCCATCCTGATAAAATGACAATTGTTATCGTTGGAAACTCCTACCTAATTAAAAAGAAATTAGAAAATTTAGGTACTGGAAAAGATGGAATGAAGTTTAATTTTAAAGTAACAGAAATAAAAAAATAAAATGAAGAAAACACTTTTAACACTAGCAATAGTAGCAATTTCAGTAGTAACATTTGCACAAAAGCACAATATTGTAAATGCATCCATTGCATTAAGAAATGAAAATTTTGTTGAGGCAAAACAATATATTGATGAAGCGTATAATAATGAAAGTACATCAAATGAAGCTAAGATGTGGAATTACCGTTCAAAAATTTATTTAGAGATTGCAAAGCAACATAAGGAATTAGATTCTGAAGCTATTTTTAAAGCTACAGAGGCGCATTTAAAATGTATGCAAAAGGATAAAAAGGGCAGAGTGATTGTGAAAAAATGGACTGCAGAAGAAGATGTTTTATCTGGTTTAGTTAATTGTGGCTATTTACTTTTTAATGCTGCTATTGACAGTTATAATACAGAGGACTACAAAGCTTCATTAAAGTATTATTCCACTATATTTGATATAATCCCTTATGATTCTGAGGACCAGTTAAAAAGAGGAAATATTACTAAAGAAACAATCCTGTTTAACTCTTTCTTTTCTTCTAATAAAATGAAAGATAATGCAAAATCAAAAGAGTTATTGCAAGAATTAATTAATATAAACTTTAATGAGCCTGCAATTTACATTCACATGAGTAATATTTATATGGATGAAGGAAATTCTGATAATGCATTAGAATATTTAGCATTAGGAAGAGAAATGTTTGAAATGGATCAAGGCTTGGTTAACACAGAAATTAACTTATACATCCAGTTAGGAAGAACATCAGAGTTAATAGGCAAACTAGGAGAGGCTTTAGAATTAGATCCTGAGAATGATTTATTACTATTTAATAGAGGAACTATTTACGATCAGCAAGGAGATTTTATAAATGCAGAAGCTGATTATAAATTATCATTAGTAATTAATCCTGATGCTTTTGGAACGAATTATAATTTGGGTGCTTTATATTTTAATTCTGCTATTGAGCAAAATAATAAAGCCAATGCAACTTCTAATAATTCAACCCATAAAAAACTTAAAAGTAAAGCAGATGCATTATTCGCAAAAGCTTTACCATTTTTAGAGAAAGCTTATTCTATTGATTCTAAAGATAAAAACACTTTATTATCACTTAAACAATTGTATTATATGAATGGTGATTATGCAAAATCATCTGAAATGAAAAAAACAATAGAAGGCTTAAAATAAGTTAAAATTATGTGGGAGAGAAATACTCCCACTTATTTAAATTCAATAATTTAACATAATATTAATTATAGGACAAATGGAGTTATTTGTTTATATCTAGTAACTATAAAATATTAAGATTTTGAAACTACTTTATAATCTACTCCTCTATAATTAAATCCTGTTGAGACTTCAGTATTTAATAAGAGTTTAGCAATTGGTGCTGAATTTGAAATGCAGTAAATAGTTTTACTGTTAATTGCAATTTTCCCAAAAGGAATTGAAATAAGAAAAACTTCAGTTTCAGTAATAATCAAATCAGCTTTGTTTTCTTGTAAGTCCTGTATAAATTGCTGTGCTTTTAAAATTTCAGTTTCTAACTTTCTAATTTCAATCTGAGCCATTTCTCGGCTAGTTTCAAATTTATCTCCTGCACTGCTTTTTGTTTCAGAATTACGGGATATAATTGCTGATTCTAAATTTTGATTTAAGAATTTTAATTTGTTGTTTAACTGACTTAACAGCTCAGATATTACATCTGACTTTTGCAACATTCTTATTTCTTCCTTAAATTAACTCCTTTATCACCTCTTGATTTTGGCCTTTTGTATTTTCTAGCCCTAGCTTTACGCCATTGATCTCTATCATTAACTTGCTGATTTTTTTCACTTTTTTCATGAAATCCAGAGTTTTCTCTTTCTACTTTCTTAATATTTCTGAAAATATTTTTACCATTGACCCTATGTTCCTCAGTGGTTAATTGTTGCGTAATTTCAACTTTTTCAGGGATTTCTCTTAGTGGAATTTCAATCCCCATTAATCCCTCAATATTATTTTTGTAATATTCTTCTTTTTCAGTAAAGAATAATATTGATTTTCCTTCTTCCTCAGCCCTTCCAGTTCTACCAATTCTATGCATGTAATTCTCAGCAAAAGTTGGTGTGTCAAAATTAATTACATGAGATATTTTATCTAAATCTAATCCTCTGGCAATAATATCAGTAGCTATTAATATCCTAACTTTTCCTTCATCATATTGGTTAATAGACCTAAACCTATAATTCTGTGATTTATTAGAGTGAATTACTGCTAACTCAGAAAGATATAATTCTGAAATTGCCTCATACAACCTATCAGCAATTTTCTTGCTTGACACGAAAACTAACACCTTTTTCATCTCATCTTTATCAGCTAATAAATTTGCTAATAGATTCTCCTTAGTGTAATAATTTGGGACAGCATATTTAGTTTGGGAAATATTATCAAGTGGTGTACCACTCAAAGCAATTTGTACTTTTTCAGGTTTACTAAAAAAACTATCAATCAACTCCGACACATCCTCAGTCATAGTTGCTGAGAACATAATATTTTGTTTTTTGTTTGGTAAAAGCTCAAAGATATTTGTAAGTTGATATCTGAAACCTAAATCTAGCATTACATCAACTTCATCAATTACAATTTTTTTGATTCCTTTTAATTGTAAAGCCCTGCAGAGCGCTAAATCATATAATCTACCAGGAGTAGCAACAACAATATCAGCACCTTCTTGTAGCCTGATCTTCTGTGTATTCATGTTAGTCCCTCCATAAACCCCTACAATTCTGCAATCAATGTATTCAGTTAATTCTTTTAGCGTTTCAACTACTTGAGCAACTAGTTCCCTTGTAGGTACTAAAATTAATATTCTAGGATTATTCTGATTAGAATAACTTAATTCTTGAAGCAAAGGCAAACAATAAGCAATAGTTTTTCCAGTTCCAGTTTGTGCAATTCCTACCAAGTCCTTCCCTCCTAGTATTTTAGAAAAAGTTTCTTCTTGTATAGGAGTTTGTTTCTCAAAACCTAAATCATCAATTGCATTTCGTAATTGTTTATTAAGATTTACTTCTGCAAATTTACTCATAGTCTATTGTTGTTTTTCATCTAATTCCATCCATCTCATTTCTTCTTCGTCAATCAAATTGATTATTTTCCCTAGTCTTTCACTAGTAATCATCATTAAATCCATATCTGTATTAGGGTTTTGAATGATGGCTTCAAGTTCTTTTCTCTCTGCTTCTAATTTTTCTAAATCTATCTCCAAATTATCATATTCAAACTTTTCGTTAAAAGTAAGTTTTTTTCTTATTGATTTTACCTTTGTATTTTCTTTTTCAAGATGCTGAATCTTTTTAAATTCTTTTTCCTCTTGTATTTGTTTTTCTCTGTATTCTGAATAAGTGCAATAATGATCTTCTATTATTCCTTTTCCTTTAAAAACAAACAAATGCTCAGTAAGTTTATCCATAAAGAATCTGTCATGAGATACTAAAATCAAACATCCTTTGTATTGCAAGAGGAATTCTTCAAGCTTTGTTAATGTCAGCAAATCAAGGTCATTTGTTGGTTCATCAAGTATTAAGAAGTTCGGATTTTTCATTAAAACAGTAAGTAAATGAAGTCTTCTTTTTTCTCCACCACTTAATCGTTTTACCTCAGTAAATTGCATTTCTGGAGTAAACATAAAATGCTCTAAAAGTTGTGATGCACTCACCTTTCTTTTGTCTGACATTACAATAAATTCTGCAATATCTTTAAGTACAGCTATTACTCTTCTATCTTCATCTACACCAAAACTTCCTTGAGTAAAATACCCATAATTTATTGTAGCTCCTAGGTTTATTTTTCCACCATCTAGTTTTTCTTTTCCTGTAATAATATTTAAAAAAGTAGATTTTCCAACACCATTTTTGCCTAAGACTCCTATTCTTTCTCCTTTTTTAAAAGTGTAATCAAAACCATCAAGTATTGTTAAATTTCCGTAAGTTTTTTTGATGTTCTTAAGCTCAAGAATTTTTCCTCCTATCCTATCCATTTTCACATCAATATTCAGTTCTTGTTTTACTCTTTTTGATGTAGCTTTTTTCTTAATTACATTAAAGTTATCTATTCTGGCTTTTGATTTTGTTCCTCTAGCTTTTGGTTGCTTTCTTATCCATTCCAACTCCTTTTTCATGAGTTTTTGAGCCTTTGCAACTTCTACATCAAAATTACTTTCCCTTGCGGCTTTTTTTTCTAAAAAATATGAGAAATTTCCTTTATGATGATATAAGTTACCTCCCTCTAGTTCAATGATATGATTACATACTCTTTCAAGAAAATACCTATCATGTGTTACCATTAGAAGTGTAATATTTTCTTGCTGTAAATATTTTTCTAGCCACTCAATCATTGATATATCTAGATGATTAGTTGGCTCATCTAACAAAAGGATATCAGCATTTTCTAATAATAGAAGTGCTAATGACAATCTTTTTTTCTGACCACCTGATAATTCGCATACTTTTTGTTCAAAGTTTGAGATATTAAATTTAGAGAGTATTTGTTTGCTCCTTCTTTGATAATCCCAAGCGTTTTCTTGCTCCATTTTAGTAGTTACATCTTCAAGTATTTTTTGAGATTGTGTGCTATTTTCTTTACTGTGCAAATCAACTGACTTTTCATACTCAGTAACTAGTATGCTTATCTTGTTATGCTTACTATTTATCAGTTCATTTATTGTAAGGTTATCATCAAAAATAGCATCTTGTTGAAGGTAGGAAACTTTACATTTATTCCTAAAAATTACTTCACCTTCATCAGCATTATCTATTCCTGCAATAATTTTTAACATTGTTGATTTACCAGTACCATTACTTGCAATTAAAGCCACCTTATCTCCTTGAGATAAACCGAAACTTAAGCCTTCAAAAAGAATTCGTTCTCCAAAATTTTTACCTAGATTTTCTACAGCTAATAAATTCATATTGCACTATTTTTTCCTGCTAAGTAACCAGTTGTCCAAGCAGCTTGAAAATTAAACCCTCCAGTAACTCCATCAATATTTAAAATTTCTCCTGCAAAATAAACTCCTTTATGTACTTTACTTTCAAAAGTATTCATATTTATATCAGATAAATTAATTCCACCACAACTTACAAATTCTTCTTTAAAAGTAGTTTTTCCTCTAACTTCAAACGCATCATTTATAAGAGTATTAATCAATCTGTTTTTGTTCTTTTTTGTCAGTTCTCCCCATATTTGAGATTCAGAAATTTCTAGCCTGTCTAAAATAAATTTCCATAATCTTTTTGGAACATCAAAAGGATTGTGTTTGTGCATTAATTTCCTGCTATCAGTTATTGTAGAAAACTGTAACCTTAGTTCTTCTTCATTTATTGCTAACCAGTTCACCCCTACTGTAAAGTTGTAATTTCTTTTAGCTAGCTCCTCTGCTCCCCAAGCAGAAAGCTTTAAAATTGATGGCCCACTCAGTCCCCAATGTGTAATTAGCATAGCTCCTTCTTGCTTTAATTTACTTCCTTTGATGGTTGCAATCACCTTTGGAATACTTAATCCCATAAGTTTGCAAATATCTTTATTGGCTAGCTTAAAAGTAAATAATGATGGAACAGGGTTAACAATTTGATATCCTATGTTTTCTAACCAATTCAATCCTTCTTTCTTGGGAGTTCCTCCACTAGCAATTATTACTTTTTCAAATAATAATTTCTGTTCATTGATATCAAGTTCAATGCCTTTATCAGTAGGATTTATAGCGGTTACTTTGCTTTTGTATGAGAGTCTAATTTTTAAACTTTCAGCAGTTTCTACTAAACAATTAATTATAGTTTCGGAAGTATTGCTTTCGGGAAACATTCTATTATCAGCTTCAGTTTTAAGCCTTACCCCTCTTTTTTTAAACCAATCGATAGTATGATTTGTATTAAAGAGATTAAAAGGTTTTTTAAGTTTATTTCCTCCTCTTGGATAGTTTTTTATCAGTTGTGAAACACTAAAGGTTGCATTTGTAACATTACATCTCCCTCCTCCTGAAATTCTAACTTTTGAGAGAATTTTATCTGTTTTTTCAAAGATAGCGACTCTAGCATTTGGATTTGTTTGTTTAGCAGTAATTGCGGCCATAAAACCAGAAGCTCCTCCTCCAATTATTGCTATTTTAATTCCTGATTTCACTTTTTCAAAAATAAATAAAAAATGGAGGGTAATTACCCTCCATTCTAAACATTATTAAATCTATTTTTTTATCTGTAAGATATCTTGCGCATTCTTAATGATGATGGTGTAACTTCTAAATATTCATTAGCTTGAATATATTCCATGCTTTCTTCCAATGAAAAATCAATCTTAGGTGCAATTACAATAGCAGCATCTGATCCTGACTTTCGCATATTTGTTAGTTGCTTACCTTTTATT
>CAJQLK010000006.1 GCA_905479165.1 uncultured Flavobacteriales bacterium
TGAACACCCACTATCTGATACAGTTTCTAAGGAAACAATATAGACTCCAGTATCTGCATACATATGATCAATGTGTCCTAAGTTAGAAACTTGTTCGCTACCATCACCAAAGTCCCATGTTCCTGGTATTAAAGATAGATATGTTGACTTATCAATAAAATTAATAAGCGGATCAGTTATTTCAGTTTGTAATGGGTAAGCAACTAGAGCAACATCTGGCACTGGGTTGATGTTTACATTTGCTTGTCCATTTAGTGTTGTGGCTTCACAACCATTTTGATCAATTACGCTTAATAAAGTATAAAGTCCCATTGTAGCAGTAGAAATTCCTGTTGAATCTCCAATATCAGTTAAAATAAAATTCTCAGTTCCATTTGTGTATTCAATATCATATAAAGGAGTACCATTTGTAGTAACTATAGATAAGTCCGTTGTTCCTCCTTCACAAATTGAACCATCTCCACTTAGTGTAGTAATAGGAAGTGGGTTAATTGTGATAATTATATCCTCATCAACTTGTTTAAAGCAATTTACGCCAGTAATAGAGTTAATTGTTATATTTGAAGGATTTGTAGCAATTAAAGTTAAGTCCCCCGTTTGGAAGTTAATAATAGTGTTAGTGTTTACGCCATTAAAAGTATAATCAATATTAAATGGTGGAGTGCCTGCAGTAAAATCTAAACCAATCTCTACTAAATCACCATCACATAACTCATTAGAATAAGATGTAACTAGCTGAGGTATTTCATTTACCACTAAAGTTGTAGCTGCTGTTAAAGAGCTCGTACAAGTACTATCATCTGTAACAGATGTTAATGCATAATCCGTTGTAATAATAGGAGAAATAGCTGAAGTAAAACCTCCAGATCCAACTATTTCATTTGCAGTAGTTGTTCCGTTTGCATCCGTAATAGAATAATCAACACTAAATGGTGGTGTTCCTATATTATTGTTCATTATTAATGTAGAGTTATCCCCTACACAGATAGGGTTAGGGTTAACTGCAACATTCATGTTAGGTAATGGGTTTACATTAAGAATTTCGTTATTAATAGTGTTTTGATTGATACAACCATTTGCATCAACTATTGAATTTATTGAATAAGTTGTTGTAATATTTGGCGATAAAGAGAAACTATATTGTCCGCTATTATTTACAGGTCCTTCAGCTTGAGGTCCATTCGCATTATAATTAATTGTAAATGGAGCAACTCCATTAGAATTGAAATCAAATTCAAGATCTATTAGATCTCCAGCACAAATCGAATGGTCAGAAACTGCAAAGTCAACACTAAAATAACCAGGTTCAACAAGTGTTATTAAAGTGTCATTAAAACAAGCAGTAGTATTTTCGGTTGTGATAGTAGATAGATCAGTAACAGTTACTGTATAACTACCATTGCCTAAAGCAGAACTATCAACTCCTCCCCAGTTAATATTATAAGCACCTCCATTTCCTCCAGCAGGGTTTAAAGTAACGACACCATCAGCAAACGCATTACAACTAATATCTGCTATTGTTGGGTCAAATGTAATTTGTTCAGGTTCTGTTATAGTTGCAAAATCTTGAACAGGACACCCTCCAACTGTTACTATAACTGGGTATGTTCCTGGACCTAAATTTGATATACTGTCAGATGTTGAGCCGTTAAACCATTGAAATGAAGCTGAAGATCCAGGTGCGTTCAATACTATTGAGTAGTCCTCTGTTGCTCCGAACCAAGGTAATCCAAATGCGCCTGCATCTTCACAGGGCCCCATAATTACTGCTGGATTTCCTCCACCATTACTCATGCACACCACACGCATTCTAGTTGGTCCGTAAGCCCCAGAAGATGGGACAATAAAATTAAATGGAAATACAGTTCCAGGAATCCAAGTACCAACTGGTATATTTATTACGCCAAGATCTTCACCAGCATCTAAAAAATCACCATCAATATTAAAATCAATATATACATTTATTGCTTCAGGTGCATATGATCCTGGTACCGCAAATTCGTCATGAGGAGTAACATTAACTGTAAAAATCTGTCCTTCTGAAATGTCTGCATACATTGTTGTAGTATAGTCTTCGTAAAAATCAGTGCTGCCAAAAGTAATATTATTAATATTAAAGTTATTTCCGTTCAATTGTACTTGCCCAATACTAGCTGAAGGTTGTACAGAAAAATTACTAGACGGATTTGATGTGCAATATGGTAATAAAGAAATTGTACCTGGAGGAGTTGTTGCATTTAGCATAGTTATACTTGCAGCTCCGTTATTAACACCAAAACAACTGCTGTTATATTCATTAATTGTACTGGTCGTATTTAATGGATCATATAAAGTAACACTGCTTGAAAATGAACATTGATTTGCATCTGTAACAGTATAGTTAAATGTTCCAGCAGTTAAAGCTAATGGATCTTCTCCAAACCAATTAAAAATATAAGCTGGCTGCCCACTGCTTGCTGTTAATAAAGTACTACCATCATTGTATCCAAAACAAGATGGATTGTTTGTAGTTACATCATTTGGCAGAACAGTTGGAGCTTCATTTATTAATATGGATCCTCCAACAGGTATTGGGTTACATCCTTGTGGAGTGTAAGTGTAAGTTATATTATATAGTCCAGGCATGTTTGATGCTGGATCAAAATCAGTTATTACTGATCCTAGATTATCTGTAAATACTCCATTACCTTGTACTGACCATCCAGGAGAAGGTATTCCTGTTAGAGTAAATGAGTTTTCATTTGAGCAGATAACTGAAGGTGAAGTAATGGAAATACTTGCAGCACTAAAGATATCAATATTAACAGTTGCATCATCGCCTGGACAAGTACCGCTTGAGCTTCCAGAAATTGAGTACGTATAGATGCCTGGAGGATCAATTGCAGGGTCAAAAGTTCCAGGAACAGAAAATCCATTGTAAGTCCAGCTTCCGTTATTGACAGGCTGACCATTTAACTGGTCAATTAAATTCATTTGAGGATCAGTATCGCAAAACAAAAGTGGATTTCCCGATCCAGCATCTGCACCAGCATCTCCAGGACTAGGGCCTCCAAATGCATCATTAGGGCCTGATGCTGTAAATTGAATAAAACATGGATCAGGTGTTGATCCTGATGCAGCCCAGTTCGCAACAAGAATAACATAAAACTCGCCAGCTACTGCATTTGTTATTTGCAAAACTTCTTGTGTAGTAGCTGGAGCATTGCTGCAATCTTCTTGATTTGGATTTGTTAATAGATCACACATTGTTAATAGATCATTAAATGGTCCCCAGCAAATATAATCAAGATCAGGTGAAGTATTTATATTTGGATATGGTATTCCTATTACATCTGTAGGAGTAATATTTATGCTTAGTGGACCATTAGTGTTGGATTCAAAAAAGTAAAATGATCCATATTCACTAATTGCAGAAAAACCACAATTAAGACTTGTTCCAGAGGGAGCAGTTGCTGATCCTGAAGTAGCGGCAGGATATAAAGAGCCATTACAAATTTCTGGTATTGGAGATGAACAAGATTGAACAGGTCCGGCACCTCCTTGGGAATAACAAGAGGTATAAGTAAATAACGTAAAAAATAAAAGTAAGAATCTTTTCATTAAAATGGATTTTTTTGTAGGTTACAAATATAAGAAAAAAATACTTGATTTTTTCTAGATGAAAGTAACTAATATTACTTATAAAACCTTACAATCTGATTTTTTTATCCAACCACTGTTTCCATTGGTAATTTTAATGTTTATCCACTCTCCAATAGTATCTAAAATCTCAATTTTACTTCCTGAATGTAAAGAGAATAAGTTAGTGCTGTTTGATGTAGGAGCACTATTTACAACTATTGATGAGGTGAAAATAATAGCTTCTTTTTTAGTTATTTTACTTTGATAAGAGCTGTAAGTTGTAAGAACACTGATAATTGCAAGAGAATACAAAATACTTAAAAAGTGATCTTTTTTAATATTAGTAAATTGACTAAGTATCTTTGTTAAAAGTGCAAGCCAAATAATTAGAATGCTAATTAGTTGCCAAGAAAATGTATTAAACATTGATATAAAACTACTCCACCATTTTATATAAAAAAGCTGAGGAATCTCTTCTATTCGGTCAATAATTTTTAGGTTTGCTAGCTCAAGGTTTTGTATGGTTTTGTCATTTTTCTCTAGTTTTAAGCTTTTTTCATAATGCCATATTGCATTTGCCCAATTTTGTGCTTTATAATGACAATTTCCTAAGTTGTAGTATAGTTCACTACTTTCTAATCCTGTAGTTAAAATACTATCATAAAGAGTTATAGCAGAAGTGTAATCTGATTTATTGTAAGCTTTATTTGCCTTTTCAAAAAGTTGATCTGAAGCAAAAGAACTAATGCTTACTAGCAGGCTGATAATGAGAGTTCTTAATTTCATCTTAAGGCAGTTTCAACTTCAATAATTATGTGTTTGGCTTTAGTTAAAATATCTCCCATTTGAGCGTTTTTATTACTGGCAGGTGAATAGCGCGCAAATTCACATTCATCTAAAAGAGCGATAAATTGCTTTTCTGTATAGTTAACAATACCATTAGAGTAAAAGTGCGTGCTAACAGTTTCTTTTGATAAATCTGCTGTACTTACTTTAAATTTATCAGCAAAATAAACCCAAAGTGATTTTTCAATTTCTTCAAAAAATGTGTCAAAATCACTATTATTAATGCAATTTTGTGCGTATTTAAGTCTTTTTAGTGCAATTTTGTTTGCTTTCTTGTTTTTCCAATCACTACTATTTTCGTCTGTTTTACCAACTATTGTGTTGTGAATCCTAAGGAGCACAATTAAAAATATTGGTAAAAAGAAGATTAGAATAAAAAGATTTTTATTTAAAATATTATCATGAATTTCTTTCAGCTTAGTTGTTGTGAAAATATAATGAATATCTTTTTTCTCAGTTTTTATTATTTGCTGATTTATTGTTGAGTTTTCACTCTCAGTATTGCTGTTAGCATTTATTATTAAATTATGCTGAGGTGTTTTTTTAGTCTCGTATCTCTTAGTTTTATTATTGTAATAGACTAAGCTTGAACTAGCAATGGTGTACTCTCCCTCATATCTTGGAATTAATAAATACTCAAAAGTTTTAATGCTTCTTTTTCTTCCTCCTTCAAATATTTTGTTGGAAATTTTAGGGTCATAAACTTCGAAATCTTGAGGGAATTGAATTGCTAGTGGTTTAATTAACTCAATATTTCCAATACCAGTTATTGTTATTTTGTAGTTAATCGCATCATTAGCATTGGCTGTAGTATTATCCACTTCTGATTTAATTAAAAATTCACCAACAGCACCATGAAAATTAGCAGGTGGGCTTGGTAATTCATTAACAGTTATGGTAATTGCTTTTGATGAAATATATTCTTCTTGAATCTGATAATTGTTGCTAAAAAAACCTCTATTTCTCTTGTTGTTCTTAACCCTTATACTGCATTTCAGTTCCATTGGATCAATTATCAACTTGCCTGATTTTTGAGCAGTTAAAACTGATTTTTTTACAGTCGCTACATTGTACGGAACCCCATCAATTACATCTCTTTTAAATATGCTTGAGCTTTCTAAATCTTTTGTCCAAAATCCATTTAAATCAGGAAGTTCGCTAAGCTCAGTATTGTTTAGTTCCAATCTAGTAAATAGTTTGTAAGTAACAATTATTTGTTCGCCAACAACTATGTTTCTTTTACTTACATCAACATTTATAAATAAGTTATCACTTAATGCTTTTTGTTGTGCTTTATTTTTATCACTGCCTTTTACAATCTTTAATTGATAGGACTTGCTTTTTATAGTTTTTCCTTCAACTTTTATAGATGCCGGACTAATATTAAAAGTTCCTTCATTTATAGCTTTTAAATAATAGGAATAAGTTGTTTTGGTACTATTTTGACTTTTTCCGTTTATAAAGCTATAACTACTTTGTGTTGAGGGATTTGGTCCGCTTAAAACTCTTAGTCCGTTAAAGTTTGGAGACTTAAAATTACTTCCTTGTGTATCTATGCTGTATTGAATCAAAATTTGCTCACCAACTATTGCGGGGTTTTTATCAGAAGACACACTTAGTTTTTGTGCAAAACTAAGTGTACTAATAAATACAAATAATATAAGAATAATTCTTTTCAACTTACCAGTCTTTTAATACTTTAACTCTTTTGCCTTTCACTTTCTTTTTTTGTAGTTCTTCTTGCAATTCTTTTTCTTCTTGTTGAATGGCTTCTAGCATTTTCTCAGCATCCTCCTTGCTCATTTCTTCTTTTTTCTCATTTGGTTGATTCTCCTTTTCTTGCTCTTCCTTTTTCTGCTCCTTATTTTGTTCCTGCTTATCTTCTCCTTCTTGATCTTTTTTATCCTCTTGCTGCTCTTCTTTTTTATCCTCTTGCTGCTCTTCTTTTTTCTCCTCTTGCCGTTCTTGTTCTTGCTTTTGTTTTTTGGAAAGAGCTAAATTGTGCCTTGTCTCTGAATCATTCGGATTTATCCTTAATGCATTCTTATAAGCTTCAATTGCTTCTTCTAATTTTTGTTCTTGAGTTAAAGAGTTTCCTAAATTATGATAAACTTTTGCTAAATCATTTTTAGTTGAAGCATTGTCAATTAAAGCATTAAAAAGTGCTGATGATTCTTGATAGCGTTCTTGCTTGTAAACAGCATCTGCTAAATTAAAAGAAGCATTAAAATAATCCTGATCTTTTTCTAATGATTTTCGGTACTGAATTTCAGCATCATTGTAGCTACTATCAATATAAAGCACATTCCCATTTCTTAAGAATGATTTTTTGTTCTGAGCAAAAGAGGTTATGCACAAAAGTAATGATAATATAAAGAGTGTATTTTTCATTAGTCCTTATAAAAATTAATACGGTTACTCCATTTATTTTTTCTTGCTAGTAGCATTAAGTCAGTTATCAATAAAAGTAATGCCAATCCAATAAATAATTGAAACCTGTCCTTGTATTCAGTAAAAACCATAGTCCCAATTTCCTTTTTTTCCATTTTATTAATTTCAGCAAATAGGCTTGACAGCCCTGCTTTGGAATTATTTGCACGCACGTAAGTTCCTTTTCCTGCACTAGCAATTTGCTGTAATAGTTGCTCATTTAATTTACTTACTATAGTATTTCCATCTCTATCTTGTCGGTAATCCGTTCGGTTGCCGTATTTGTTGTAGATAGGAATTGGGCCTCCTTTGCTGAGTCCCATACCTAAAGTATGAACGAATATTCCAAGTTCATTGGCTTGCGCAGAGCTTTCAATTGCTTTTTCATCATGGCTTTCTCCATCAGTAATAATAATGATAGCTTTATTTTGTGCATTTTTCATATCAAAGGACTGAATACTTAAATCAATTGCCTTTGCAATTTCAGTTCCTTGTGTAGGTACAATGTTTGTGCTTACTGTTGATAGGAAAAGTTTTGCTGCTGAATAATCTGTAGTGATTGGAAGTTGAACATAAGCCTCTCCTGCAAAAACGATAAGCCCAATTCTATCGCCTTCTAGTTTATCAATTAATCGGGAAATAGCAAGTTTAGCTCTTTCCAATCGGTTAGGTTTTATGTCCTCTGCCATCATGGAGTTAGAAAGATCAATAGCTATCATTAAGTCCACTCCTTCTCTTTTTACTTCCTCCATTTTTGTACCTACTTGTGGGTTGGTAATACCAATGATTAATAAAATGAAAATAAGAATAGTAAGGATGTTTTTTATTTGAGTTCTCCTTTTTGAAAAAGAATGCATTAGTTCTTTTATTAAGCGGCTATCTCCGAAAAGAGCTAAGGAAGTTGCCTTCCATTTACTATATAATAGCATTGCTATTATTATAACAGGAATTCCAAATAGGAAATTCAAATATTCAATATGTTCGTATCTTAACATTTAAGGAATCTGTTTTAAATAAGTAATTTGTAAAATGAAACCTAAAAACAATAAACCTAAAGCCAAAAGTGCAAAGGGTAAAAATTCCTCAGAACGCTTGTGAAATTCTGTAACTTCTATCTTTGATTTTTCCAAAGCATCAATGTCTTTGTAAATTTCTTTTAAGGAATTATTATTGGTCGCTCGAAAGTATTTTCCATCTGTTAGTGTTGCAATATCTTGTAAAGTTTTTTCGTCAATTTTCACTTCTACTTCTTGGTATTGTATTCCGAATGGAGTTTGAAAAGGGTAGGGGGCAAAACCTTCAGTTCCTACACCAATAGTATATACTCTTATGCCAAATTTCTCAGCAATTTCAGCAGCTGTAAGTGGTGGTACCATTCCGCTATTATTTACTCCATCCGTAAGTAGGATTATTACTTTAGATATTGCTTCAGAATCTTTTAATCGGTTCACTGCTGTGGCTAATCCCATTCCTATAGCTGTCCCATCATCTACCATACCACTTTTAACATCTTGGAATAAATTAATAAGTACATTATGGTCGGTTGTAAGTGGGCATTGGGTAAAACTTTCTCCTGCAAAAATAACCAAACCAACTCTGTCACTTTTTCGCTTGCTTATAAAGTCCATTGCTACATTTTTGGAGGCTTCTAATCTATCAGGTTTCAAATCTTGTGCCAGCATACTTCCTGATATATCCATTGTCAAAACAATATCAATACCTTCTGTTGTAATTTCCTCCCAATTAATGGAAGATTGCGGGCGAGCCAAAGCAATAATCATTAAGGTTACTACTGTAATTTTTAATACAAAAGGTAAATGGCGTAATTGTTGTTTTATAGTTGGCTTGGTATCTATCGCCTCTGTTACAGAAAATAAAATAGTACTGCTTTTACTTTTATGTTTGAGTGCGTAGTATATAACAATTGCTAGTGGCAATACCAAGAGGTAAAAAAACTCACTATTTACAAAGGTGTAATTAGCCATTATTTATTTGCTTTTGTTTTGTTTGTGCAACAAAATGTTTGGCTAGTTGCATACTTTCTTTATTCTCAGTTTCTTCAGGTTTGCTTTTAGCAAACTTGGCTAAATCAGCTCTTTGTAATATGATAGTAATGCTTGCTAATTGCTCATTATTCACTTTGCTTTTTAGCTCCCTAATTATCTCTTCAGTTGCGAGTTCTAAGGCAATAAAGTTGAATCTATTTTCGGTATATCTCCTAATGATTTCGGATATTTCACTATGGTATTCTTTAACGTTTCCCGCTTGCCATACTTGTGCTTGATCTAATTTTGTTAATTCTTGTAGGGCTGTAATATCTGCAGGTATAATTACTTTTGGTTTTTTTATTTTTATTACTTCTTTTTTACTCAATATATACCTTTTAATCAAGAAAAAAATAAGGGTCAATAGAATAATTCCTAAAAGCCAAGGCCAAATATCACTCCAACCAATTAGCGCTTCCATAGGTTGTTTTATGTCCTTTAATTCAGCTCCTTCTTCTAGAATTACTGATTGTACATTAAGTAGTAATCCTTCTGTTTTATTGTTTGCAGAAAAAGCAATTGGAGGGATATAGTAGCTACCACTATCCCAAACGGTAATAATGAAGTTTTGTGAAATTAAATTATCGTTAGTATCTAGCTTCCCTTGTTTAATAATTTCAATTCCTTCTGCCAAAAACTCATCATATGTTGGCCATACTTCAGTTTCACTGATTGGATTGCTGACACTGAAATTGATTTGCTCACCAATCAGGATTGAATTGGTGTCCATTATAGCTGTTTGCCCCCAAGCGATATTACTTAATAATAAAAGTGCAATTATTTCTTTCATCTTCTACTTCCTCTAGTTTTAAAAAAGTTAATCAGAGGTTTAATATAATCTGTTCCTGTAGTGATGTCAATTAAGTCCACTCCACTGGTAGGTAATAGTTTTCGTAATTTTTCAGTTTCTTGCAATCTATTTTTTGCAAAATTATCTCGTATTTTCTTACTAGTGGTATCAATAAAAATAATTTTTTCTGTTTCAGCATCTTGCATATGGACAAGTCCAACATTAGGCAAGGTATCTTCTCTTGTATCGTGAATTCTAAGTGCAACTAAATCATGCTTTTTACTTGCAATTTTTAAGGGTCTTTCAAACTCCTTGCTAATAAAATCTGAGAGGATAAAACAAATACTTCTTTTTTTAATTACGGAATTAAAATATTCCAAAGCTCTTGCAATATTGGTTCCTTTTCCTGTTGGTTGAAACGCTAATACTTCACGAATTATTCTTAGGATATGGCTTTTCCCTTTTTTAGCAGGGATGAATTGTTCTACTTTATCTGTAAAGAAAATAACACCCACTTTATCATTATTTTTAATAGCAGAAAAGGCAAGTATAGCAGAAATCTCTGTTGCTAATTCTCTTTTGAATTGCTCCTGTGTTCCAAAATTTCCTGATGCAGAAACATCTATTAAAAGAATTACAGTCATTTCTCTTTCTTCTTCAAATACTTTCACAAATGGTGCATTGTATCGGGCAGTTACATTCCAGTCAATGAAACGAACATCATCTCCTGGCTGATATTCTCGCACTTCCGAAAATGCCATACCTTTACCTTTAAAAGCCGTCTGGTATTCTCCTGCAAAAATATGGTTGGAGAGTCCTTTGGTTTTTATCTCTATCTTTCTTACTTTTTTTAAGAGGGCTGAGGTGCTCATTAAGGAATCTCTATCGCATTTAGTATTTCAGAAATGATGTCTTCTGAAGTAATGTTTTCTGCTTCTGCTTCATAAGTAAGTCCTATTCTGTGCCTTAGGACATCATGGCATAGTGCTCTTACATCTTCTGGTATTACATAACCTCTTCTTTTGATAAATGCGTATGCTTTACTTGCAGCTGCTAGATTGATACTCGCTCTTGGAGATCCTCCAAAAGAAATCATGTCTTTGAATTTTTCTAAGCCATATTGTTCAGGATATCTTGTTGCAAATACAATATCAATTATGTATTGCTCAATTTTTTCATCCATATATACCTCCTTCACTAAATTACGAGCACGGATTATTGCATCTGTTTTAAGTACAGCATTAGCAGTAGGAAATGCTTTGGCTAAATTGTGTCGAACAATTAATTTTTCTTCTTCTTTCTTTGGGTAATCAATTACTACTTTTAGCATAAATCTATCTACCTGTGCCTCAGGTAATGGGTAAGTTCCTTCTTGTTCTACAGGATTTTGTGTAGCCATTACTAAAAATGGTTTGTCTAGTGGAAATGATTCTCCTCCAATAGTTACTTGGCGTTCTTGCATTGCCTCTAGTAAAGCAGATTGTACTTTTGCAGGGGCACGGTTTATCTCATCAGCAAGTATAAAGTTAGCAAATATAGGTCCTTTTTTTACTGAAAAAGTCTCATTTTTTGGGCTATATATTTGTGTTCCGATAATATCGGCAGGCAATAAGTCAGGTGTAAATTGTAAACGACTGAATTTTGCATCTATCGTTTTTGCAAGGGTTGATATTGCAAGTGTCTTTGCAAGCCCAGGTACTCCTTCCAGTAATATATGTCCGTTTGATAGTAGAGCCACTAATAGGCGTTCATTCATGTGCTTTTGTCCAACAATTACTTTGTTGAGTTCAAGCATCAGCATATCAATGATAGCACTTTCCTTGTTTATCTTTTCGTTTAATTCTTTAATGTCAGTTTGTATCGTCTCAGTCATCATATTTTTTTTAGGATGGCAAATTTAAGTTTTGTAAATTTAATTGCAATAGTTAACGAATATTTTTTTTACTTAGTATGTTATTAAATCCGTTTTCTATTTTTGCATCAAATTAAATAATGAGATTTTTCATTCAACTTTCATATAAAGGCACTGCATACCATGGCTGGCAAGTTCAGCCTAATGCTAATACTATTCAGGAAGAAATTAATAAGGCATTAAGTACTATACTAAATGTCAAAATTGAGGTAATGGGTGCAGGGCGTACGGATACAGGGGTGCATGCTAAACAAATGTTTGCTCACTTTGATTGTAATAAAGTGTTTGAAGCTAAAATTCTTATTCAAAAACTAAATTCTTTTTTACCATCTGATATAGCTATTCAAGCTATTTTTGAGGTTGGTACTGAAGTGAGCAGTCGTTTTGATGCTATCAGCCGTACTTATGAGTATCATATTGTTCAGCATAAAAGCCCTTTTGCTACTGATGCTTATTATTTGCATAAAAAACTAGATGTTGATGCAATGAATAGGGGGGCTGATTATATGTTGGGTAAGCAAGATTTTACTTCTTTCTCCAAAGTTAATACGGATACCTATACTAATTATTGTGAAGTAGCTTTAGCACATTGGGAATGGGATAATAATGTGTTGGTTTTTACTATTAAGGCGGATCGTTTTTTGCGTAATATGGTAAGGGCAATAGTGGGGACTTTGTTAGAAGTGGGTATTGCTAAAATTTCTGCTGAACAGGTGCTAGATGTTATTGCTGCTAAGGATAGGTGTGAAGCGGGGACTTCTGCACCTGCCAAAGGACTTTTTCTTGCTCAAGTTGAGTATCCTAAAAATATAGTATCCTAAATGCAAGAAACGAATAATAAAAAACAAACAACTAAAACAGGTAAAGTGCTCGATTTTGATTTACTCAAAAGAGTTTTGGAGTTTGCTAACCCTTATAAAGTTATCTTTTTTATTGCCGCTTTGTCAGCAATTTTTCTTTCGGTTCTAGGGCCAATTCGTCCTTTGCTTATCAATCATGCTATTGATAATTATATTTTAATTCCTAATAAACAGGAATTAATTAATGTTACCATGATTTTAATGGCTATCTTGGTAATTGAAGGGGTGTTGCAATTCTTTTATATTTATCTTTCTACCTGGCTGGGTCAGCATGTTATTCAGGATTTAAGAACTAAAGTTTTTAAGCATATTTTATCACTTAGAATGAACTATTTTGATAATACTCCCATTGGCACTTTAGTTACGCGTTCAATTTCTGATATTGAAACTATTGCTGATATTTTTTCTCAAGGATTATTGGTTATTATTGCTGAGCTTTTAAAGCTTATTGTTGTTGTATCTATGATGTTTTATGTTGATTGGCGTTTGGCATTAATTGCCATGCTTACTATTCCTGTTCTTTTGGTGGCTACTTCTTGGTTTAAACAAAATATTAAAGCCTCTTTTCAGGATGTTCGTGAGCAAGTTTCTCAGCTCAATACTTTTGTTCAGGAGCACATTGTAGGAATGAGTGTAGTGCAAATTTTTAATCGTGAAAAATCGGAATATGATAAATTTTTTAAGATAAATAAAGAGCATAGAGGCGCTCATTTACGCTCAATCTTTTATTACGCAGTTTTTTTTCCTATTGTTGAAGTGCTTTCGGCTATATCTATTGGTTTAATAGTGTGGTATGGAGGTTATGGTATTTTGGAGGGTAAGGATATTACGGTTGGTGAGCTTATAGCTTTTATTTTATTTGTTCACATGATGTTTCGTCCTATCAGGCAACTAGCGGATAGGTTCAATATTTTACAAATGGGTATTGTGGGTTCTGAGCGTGTTTTTAAAGTGTTAGATACTGAGGAAAAAATCATTGATAAAGGTATAAAAAATTTTACCGATTTAAAGGGATCTATTGCTTTTTCTGATGTTAATTTTGCTTATAAAAAAGGGGAGTGGGTGCTTAAGGATTTAAGCTTTAATATTGATGCTGGTAAAATGTTAGCTTTGGTGGGCAGAACTGGTGCTGGCAAAACTTCTATTGTTAGTGTGCTGAATCGTTTTTATGAAATCAATTCAGGCACTATTACTATCGATGGGATTAATATAAAGGATATTATTTTGGCTAATTTAAGAAAAAATATTGCATTAATTCAGCAGGAAGTTTTCTTATTTTCTGATAGTATTTTGAATAACATTACTCTTTTTGATACTACTGTTTCTAGAGAAACTATTATTGCAGCTGCTAAGAAAATTGGTGTTGATGAATTTATCAATTCTCTTCCAGGTAATTACGATTATGTGGTTGGGGAAAGGGGAGTTACTTTGTCGGCAGGGCAAAGGCAGTTGATTGCATTTTTAAGAGTATATGTTCGTGATCCTAAAATTTTAATTTTAGATGAAGCTACTGCATCAATTGATACTGCTACTGAGGAGTTGTTGCAATCAGCTTTAGAAAAACTGTCTGCTAATCGTACTACTATTGTTATTGCTCATAGGCTTTCTACTATTGTAAATGCTGATAAAATTTTACATCTTAAAAACGGCAACGTACTAGAAGAAGGTACACATCAGGAGTTGCTAATATTTAATGATGCTTATTCCGAGATGTTTAGCAAACAATCTGATGTAGATTTAAACGCATAAGACTACATTTATTATATATAGTAGTTTTTATTATTTTTTCGTATTTTTGTAGGATATGAAAAAAATACTATTTTTACTTCTAGCTATAAGTGCATTTAATGCTTATTCTCAAATTGTTGTAGATAATACCGCTCCTTATGATGATCCTGTTTGGATGACTAACAATATTTTAATTGGAGGTGGTGTGTCGGCTTCAAATATTACTTATCAAGGTGATTCTTGCCAGATAGGTTTTTTCAATGCTATCAATACTTCATTAGGAATTGATAGTGGAATTGTACTTTCTACTGGTGATGTAAATGATTTAGATCCAGCCTCAGCACCTACTTTTCCATTTATTGCAAATACTGTTGTAGATCCTGATTTATTGGCAGTTGCTAATTCTGTACCTGGTATGATTGGACAAACATTTACAGTTAGTTCGGTAAATGATATTGCCATTTTGGAGTTTGATTTTATTCCAACATCTGATACTTTAAGTTTCAGATACGCTTTTGGTTCTCAAGAGTATTTTGCATTTGAGAATACTCAATATAATGACGTTTTTGGATTCTTTTTATCAGGTCCTGGTATTGCTGGTCCTTGGTCGAATGGTGCTGTTAATCTAGCGTATATTCCAAATACAAATCCTCAAATGCCTATTACAATTTCATCAGTAAATAGTGTTACCCCTATTAATCAGCAGTATTTTGTTGATAATCAAAATGGATTAGATACTATTGCTGATGCTGATGGTTATACTACCGTTTTTACAGCTCAAGCTCTAGTACAATGTGGTTCCACTTACCATATTAAATTAGCAATTGCAGATGGAAGTGATAGTGGTTTAAGTTCTTATGTCTGGCTGGAAGCTGGTAGTTTTGCTTCTCCTGAGCTACAAGTTTCTGATAATTTAGGTATTGACTCTACTGTTATGGATATAGCTTGTGGTGCAGATATTATTCTTACTGCTAATGTTGCTGATAGTATAGCAACATTTGAATGGTTTGATTCTACTTCAGTAGTTTTTAGTACTGACGCTACAGTTTCAGTTGGTACAGGAAATTATGTTGTTGCTGCAACTATAAATGGTTGCACGTTTTTTTCTGATACGTTAGAGGTTATTTCTTTAGCTCCAGATTCAATTCCACCACCTGTTTTTAATTGTGCCTCTGTAAGTGATACTCTTGTTTATGTGGATTGGTTTCACCCTTTAGGTGCTACTACTGCTACTCACTATTATATTGTTGGTGCGCTTAACGTTGGTGGTCCTTATTACAATGTAGCTGATGTTTATTATCCTGCCGACTCATATATATTAAATGAGAATGCTATACCTTTTGGTACAAATCATTATTTTGTAACTACTGCTACTGAATGTTTTGAAGCTGTTAATTCTGATACTATATCACCTATTCGTTTTAATATAAGTAGTTTAGATGTAAATTGTTGGGATGATACAGATGGGGTTATTAGTATCGGCGTTGATGATTACATTAATGTATTGCAGTATAATTTTGCGATTGATGGGGTTATTAATACTAATTCTTTTCCATTGGATACTATATTTAATGGTGTTTCGGCTGGCAGTCATATTATTACAGTTGATGATGTTACTAGTGGTTGCGTCATAGATATTCCGGTTGAGATTTCAGCTCCAGGTTTTCCATTGCAGGCCTTGATTAGTTCTCAGACTTTGAATTTGTGTTTTGATGATACAACTGCTATTGCGATAGGTTCTTCAGCGGGGGGGACTCCTGGTTATAGTTATGAGTGGTTTGAGTTTGGTAATCCTGTTAGTTTTAGTACTAATGACACTGCTTTTGGTTTGGGAGCTGGGAGTTATTTTTTAGAGGTAATGGATGCTAATGGTTGTGATACTTTTGCGTCAGTAAATGTTATCGAGCCTCAGACTGCATTGGGAGGTAGTCCACAGATATTTGGTGTTTCTTGCAAGGGTGATGCTAGTGGTATGTTGGTAGGAGATGCTACAGGAAGTTGGGCGCCTTATCGTTATGAGTGGTTTGATATGAGTGGTATTCTACTACAGAGTACTCCAACTGGACTTCCAGTATCAGAGCGAGATACTTTGTTTGATTTATTAGCTGGTGATTATATTTTAAAGATTTTTGATGCTCAAGGGTGTGAGGTGGAGTATTTGTTGAATGTTCCTGAGCCTTCAGTTGCTTTAGCAATTGATAGTATGATATTGATAGATGATATTGCTTGTTATGGTGATAGTGTTGGTAGAGCTATGTTGTCAGTTAGTGGTGGTCAACCTAACTATTATTATGAGTGGGATAATGGTGAGACTACTTTGGTAGCAGAGGAGTTGACTACAGGTTGGCATAGTGTTTTATTGACAGATGATTGGGGGTGTAAGCTGGTTGATAGTGTCTTTATTCCTGAGAACACATTGATAGTGTCTGATTTAGTTGTAGATACTACAGTGAGTTGTTATGGTTTTTCAGATGGTCAGGCGAGTATTTCTACAGTAGGAGGTTCTTCTAATATATATACCTATTATTGGAGTACCTCACAGACAACAATAGCTACAGCTTTTGATATGCATGATAGTTTAGCTTATGGTAGTTATTATGTTACCACTAGAGATGATTTAGGTTGTGAGGTAGTTGATACTGTATTTATATCTGAGCCAGAACCTTTGAGTATGGAGGCTATGGAAGTAGATTGGATAGATTGTTATAATGATGCTACAGGTGAGGGAGTTGCTGTAGCGGTAGGAGGAACGGCACCTTATTCATTTTCTTGGGATAATGGAACCTGGATAAGTAATCAAGGAGATACGCTTGCTACTTTAACAAAAGGGTTACATACGGTAGTTGTTACAGATTTAAGGGGATGTACAGCATCTGATACTCTTACGATACATAATCCTGATTCTTTGTATATTGTTATAGATGAGTCTCAGACGATATTGCCTTATTGTGTTGGAATTAATACGGCTAGTTTATCAGCAGTAGCAACAGGAGGTACGGGTTCATATTCTTATGCTTGGAATGACAATCCAGCACTTGCTCAAACGACTACTACAGCATCTGCTTTGCTAGCAGATAATTATTACAATACAATTGACAGTTCTTATACGATTACAGTAACGGATGATAAGGGTTGTACAGCATCAGTTACTACAGATACTCTGCAGACTTTTATAGAGACTATGGATGCAGATACGATTTTAATATCTCAGTATTATAGTGGTACAACTGATGCTAATGAGGTGAGTTGTTTTGGATATAATGATGGAGAGGCTTCTGTTAGTGTCTTGGGAGGACATGGACCTTATACTTATGCTTGGGCAGGAATTAATCCTCCTAATTTCACAGCAAATACGGCTACTATATCTAATTTATATGCGGGAGTTTATTCTGTTACGATAAAAGATACCAATGATTGTATGGTTAATACATCAGTCGAGTTAAAACAACCAGATATACTTACCTTTAATACTTCAGTAGTAATTGATGAGAGTTGTCATGGAGCTTGTGATGGTGAGATAGTTGTTGATAGTATAGCTGGAGGAGTAGCGGATTATAGTGCACAGCTTACTGATAATGTTACAGCTATCATGACAGCACATGCAATAATAGGTAATAGTATTACAGCTGTATGTTCAGGAGATTATACGGTTGCATTGACAGATGTTAACTCATGTTCTTCAGTTCTTATAGCGGGAGGAATTGATCAGCAATTAGTAGGTACACCTGAGGTTACTGAGGCGAATATAGGTGTGTTAAGTGGAGAGGTTTGTTATGGAGCGTCAACAGGTGAATTAGCTGTTTTAAACCCTAATATGAATACAGGCTATACTTACAGTTGGGAGAATGCAAATAATCCAGGACAATTGATAGATACAACAACAACAGTTTCTAATTTAGGAGCAGGTACTTATATGTTGTTAGCGGGCTATAATAATACTGATGCGTGTATAGATACAGCTAGCTTTACAATAACTTCTATGCCTATGTTGGAGATTGCTTATCATACAGTAAGTGATGTGTTATGTAATGGAGGGAGTACAGGAGAGGTAATGGTTGTGCCATCAGTAAATGTGGTGAATCCAACTTACAGTTGGAGTAATGGTTCAAATACAAATACAGCATCAAACCTACAGGTAGGAACTCATATTTTAACATTAACAGATGTTTATGGATGTGATCAAGATTTTAGTTATATGGTAAATGAGCCATCAGCAGTAGTTGTAAATGTAACTGCTACACAGACTTACATTTTAAATACAAATGCAACAGGTGGAACACCTCCTTATTCATATTCATGGAGAGAGCAGGCAAATTCAAACACTTCATTAGGCAGTCAGCCTTCTTATACTGTAGGATCAAATGGAACTTATTATGTAGTGGTGACAGATGATAATGGATGTGTTGAGCAGTCTAATACAACAGAGTTTAATGAAGGGGCTACAGGTTTGGTTAATGCATCAGCTACTAGCATAGAATTAAACATTTATCCTAATCCATTTAAGAATGCAACAACAGTTGATTTTGGAAGATTAATTAAAGCAGCAACAATAACAGTTGTAGATGTTTATGGTAAGCTAATAGAAACACACAAGTTAGAGAACCAAGACACTTACATCATAAAAAGAAATACTAAATCCAGTGGAGTATATTTTATGGAAATAGAAATAGAGGGAGAAAAAATTCAATATAAATTAAATGTAAAGTAGGTTATTAATAAATTAATGTTGCTAAATCTTGTTTTAAAAAAAATGACTTATTTATTAAAAGTTATATTTGCAAATTATTAAATAGAAAAAATGAAGAATAAAAATATAAGTATGGATTATAGATTAATAAACAATACTGTCAAATTTAAGTCAGTATTTTCTCTATTTTTAGGGTTAATATTATCAATAACTACTTCAGCACAGAATTGTCAAATCATTGACAGTGTAAATATTACTGATGTTAGATGTCATAATGGAAATAATGGAGCTATTGATGTGGTGTTATTGCTTCCAGGGTCATATACTTTTGCATGGGGTGATGGAGAGGTAACTGAAGATATTTTTAATTTAATAGCTTATGATGCTACTTTGTTAGTTGATTCTTTAGAATATACAGTTACAATTACTGATGTAAATAACCCAACTTGTTATCAAGATACTTCATTTTATATTACACAACCACAAAATGATTTATCTACAGCAGCAACACTTTATTCTGATGTAAATTGTTTTGGAGATTCTAGTGGAGTTGCTTTTGCAGAAAATGCAATTGGAGGTACATTCCCGTATACTTATCTTTGGAGTAATGGAGATACAACACAGTTAGTTAATAATCTTTGGGGAGATCCATCAGGACAAGGAATTCCTTTTACGCATACAGTTACAGTTACAGATGCTAATGGATGTATAGCTCAGGCAACTGTTGATGTTGTAAATTCTCATGCCCCAATTACTGGCAATGAAACGATTCTTAATCAAGTTTCATGTTTTAATGCTTGTGATGCGACTGTTGTTTTTGAAGCTCAAGGTGGTGTAACACCTTTATCTTATGATTGGGATATGGGACAGACTTTTATTGGAAGTGGACCTGATACTGCATTTAATGTGTGTTATGGAGGACATGATGTTTTAGTGCAAGATGCTTTAGGATGTCTTCAGAATTTCACCTACATTATTACTCAGCCAGATGAATTATTTACACAGGCTGAAATGGTTCAACAAGTACAGTGTTTTGGTTTTGATGACGGTATGGCTTTTGCTTCTGCTACTCAAGGGACTCCTGCTTATTATTTTGTATGGGATAGTATTGCTGGAGTTTCAGCTAATTATAATACAGGACAGAATATTGATAGTTTAACTCCAGGAATCCATACCGTATATGTTACTGACGCTAATGGATGTACTGCTTATGATACTGTTACAATAACTGAGCCAACATTATTAGAAGTAGATATTATTTTAGACTCTACAGTTTATGCTTATTGTGATAATACTAATTCTGGGCAGCTATGTGCAGAAGCAAGTGGTGGGACTCCAAATTACCAATATCTTTGGAATGATGTTTTGAATCAGACTGATAATTGTGCTTATGATTTGCAAAATGATCAATATACAATACTTGTAATGGATGATAGAAACTGTATCGCTTCAGCTTCTTTTGATTTAGATTCAATAACTAATAGTATGAATGAGGATTCTGTAGTTATAGATATTATGCCAGTTACTTGTTTTGGTATATATAATGGAGAGTTGAATGTTTCTTCTGTTGCTGGTGGTTTAGGTGGTGTTGGTCCATATTCATATAGTTGGTCAGGTCCTGGTACTTATACAGGTATTGGAGCAAATATTACAGCTTTGTATTTTGGTGATTATTCAGTTTTAATTACTGATGATAATGGTTGTGCTATGACAGTTGGAGAATATCTTCCTCAACCTGATGAGTTAGAATATACAATACATACTGCTGTAAACGAAACTTGTTATGGAGCTGATAATGGAGAGTTTTGGTTGTATGTTGAAGGTGGTACTGGTGATTATTATTATGATTTAGATGAGATAGGAAATTTTACTGTTCCACCAACTCCTAATCCTTTTGCTAACTCTCTACAATTAGTTAATGATACATTAATTACCAATTTAAGTTTTGGTGTACATTCAATTTATATTACTGATGATAATGGTTGTGAAGGAGCTGTAATTTTTGGAGGTGTTTGGCAAGATAATGTTGGTGCGGATGAAATTGTTGCTACTCCTTTATTAACTTTTGATCCTACTTCATGTTTTAATACAAATGATGGTTTTGCTGAAGTAGATGATCCTAATTCACTTTACACTTATACTTGGGAGGTTGACAATGCAGGTGTTTCTTCAGGTATTGATATTACGAATGGTGCAAATACTTCTTGGAGTAATTTTGCTCCAGGAGATTATTGGCTAGTTGCTCATTATGCTGACAGTGCTTCTTTTGGTATTCCTTATTATGGTTGTGATGCGGAAACTCCTTTTACAATTTTACCAGGTAATTTTATAGATGATGGTGGAGTTTCAAATATAAACCATGTAAGCTGTTTTGGGTATGATGATGGAGGTATTACTTTAAATGTTACGGGTACTTCAACTACTTTTACAATGCAATGGGATACAACATATTCTCATCCTCAAGGAAGTACAAGTGATCTTTTATTGAATTTAATTGCAGGTACTTATACGGTTGTGATTACTGATGCAGATGGATGTTCATTAACTACAGCTTATGAAGTAAATCAACCTGAAAAATTAATAAGTGATATTGTACCTACTCACGCTAGTTGTTTTGGGTTATCAGATGCAGGTGCTGATGTTACTCCAGTTGCAACTTCAGGGACCGCTGGCTATAGTTATTTATGGAGTAATGGTGATGCTACTGAGGATTTAACAAATGTATCAGCTGGAACATATTGGGTTACAATTACTGATGCTCAAGGTTGTGTGTTCACTGATACAGTGCAAATTCTGGAGCCGGCAGATCCAGTTGCAGAAGTTGCAGCTGTTGATTTGTACATTGGAGATTACGATGTGAGATGTAATGGTGAAGCTAATGCAGCTGCTTTAGCAACAGGTTCTGGAGTATCTTTCGACTGGTTTGATGCAAGTGGTAACTTAATTTCTACTGATCAGCAAACCAATGCCATACTCTCAGCAGGAGATTATACGGTAATTGCTACTGATATTAACGGCTGTACAGATGATGCCTCAATTACAATTACTGAGCCAAATGAATTAATTATCTCTGTAACAGATTTGCCTTATCTATCAGGTTATCAAATCTCTTGCTTTGGAGCAAATGATGGTAAGGCAGAAGTTACTATTAATGGTGGAGTTGATGAAGCAACCACTTCATCAGGCTATGTTATTAATTGGGTCAATAACATTTCGTCACCACCAACACCAGTTTATGGACATCTTACTGCAGTGAATCTTGAAGGTGCAATTTTAGGAAATCCAGATATCACTTATACAGTGACAGTTCAAGATGTTAATGGATGTGAAGATAATGCAACAACAAATCAATTTATTCAACCGATTTTATTTGATGTAAAAGTTTCTACTGTAAATTATTCAGGACCTTTTAATGCGCCTTATAGTATTACTTTTATTGATTCAACGGTTTCTGATGAGTCGTATAATTACCTTTGGACTTGGCAAGATGGTTCAATTGAATTAGTTTCTTCAGTAAGTTCGGGTAATAATACTGAATTCTCTCATGAATTTGCAACTGATGATTTGGGTGAAAATTATGTGATGGTAATTGTTACTAACAACATAACTGGGTGTTATGATTCAGTTGAATTTAATATTGAAGTACAAGGATTGCCTGAAATAGATAATGTTTTCTCTCCAAATTCTGATGGAATAAATGATGAGTTTACTTTTAATGAATATGCTATGAAAAGTGTTGATGTACAGATTTTTAATAGATGGGGGCAAATGGTGAAAAGTTGGTTAGGAGAAAATAAAACATGGAATGGAAAAGGAATTGATGGTCGCGACCTTCCTGAAGGAGTTTATTTCTATATGTTTAAAGGCGATGGTGTAGATGGATATTATTATGAAGAGAAAGGTTCTATTACATTATTAAGATAATAAAAAATAAATAATTTTAGAGAATCCCTTTTTTGGATTGGGATTTTCAGGTTTTTTAAAAATAGTTTTATGAAAAGAGTTTTATTAGTTTTATTAGTATTATTTGCATTTAATTCAAATGCTCAAATCATTACTTCTCCAGATACTGTAATTTGTGGCAGCTATGTAGATACTTTGCAAGCCTTAAGTGCAGTCCAAAGTGGTATGGCAACTGATGATCAGCATGATGTATTGTTAGATATAGGTTTTACTTTTAACTTTTATGGCTTAGCATATACACAATTAGTTGTTTCAGGTAATGGGTATATCACTTTTGATGTTTCTCAAGCGAATAGTTATTCCCCCTGGAATATCGGTGCTGCTATTCCTAATCCTGGAAGTATGCCTGAAAATGCAATTATGGCTCCTTGGCAGGACTTAAATACAGGAATTGGAGGTTCAATTTATTATGGTATGACTGGAGTTGCTCCAAATAGAATGTATATAATTACATGGTGTGCTGTTCCAATGTTTTCATGCACTTCTGATCTACATACTTCTCAGATTGTTTTATATGAGGGTAGTGATAAAATTGAAATGTTTATTCAAAATAAACCACTATGCATTGCTTGGAATGGAGGTGCTGGAGTTCAAGGTTTAGTTGATGCAACTTCAACAAATTTTGATATAGTTGATGATCCCATTTTATTAACACCTAGAAATTGGCCCCTTCCTTGGACAGCAGCAAATGAAGGTTGGGAGTTCTTGCCAAATAATCCAGTAACTTCTTATACCATAAATCAAATTGGATATGTTCCTATTATTGCTGGATTGAATACTTGGACTGATGCTGCTGGTAATATTTTAGGAACAGGCCCATCACTTCCTGTAAATATTTCTACACCAACTATGTATTATGCAAATGTTACCGGTGCTTGTGCTTTGGGTAATTTATCAGATTCTGTTAGCATTAATGTGACCGCTTGTTTTGCTTTAGATTTAACATCTACAGAAGCATCATGTTTAGGTGATGACGCTACTCTTACCTGCACACCTGATACTCTATTACCTATTTGGGATTGTGAGTTGTTGGATATGAATGGTGCAACAGTAGATTTTATGTCAAATATTACTTCAAGTAATTATACTTTTAGTAATCTATTCCCTGGTACTTATGTTGTTTCAGTTGCTTCAGGAATCAATGTTTCTCAAGATACACTTGTAGTGACACAAATACCAAATCCCGTTACAATCTTTAGCACCCCTGTTGGGGTAAGTTGTTATAATGGAGAAGATGGTCAGGTTGGTATTTGGCCTTCAGGAGGTTTGACTCCTTATACTTTTTTACTTAATGGAGATACAATTCTTAATGCTTATCCTTTGGATAGTTTAGTTGAGAATCTATCTGGTGGTACTTATATTGTTTCGGCTATTGATGACAATAATTGCATGATGAGGGATACTGTAGAAATAACTACTCCTTCTCATCCTTTACAAGCATTAGCAACCTCAAAGGTTGTCGTGTGTCATGGTGAAGGTAATGGATTTGCGATAGGTTCTTCAGCGGGGGGGACTCCTGGTTATAGTTATGAGTGGTTTGAGTTTGGTAATCCTGTTAGTTTTAGTACTAATGACACTGCTTTTGGTTTGGGAGCTGGGAGTTATTTTTTAGAGGTAATGGATGCTAATGGTTGTGATACTTTTGCGTCAGTAAATGTTATCGAGCCTCAGACTGCATTGGGAGGTAGTCCACAGATATTTGGTGTTTCTTGCAAGGGTGATGCTAGTGGTATGTTGGTAGGAGATGCTACAGGAAGTTGGGCGCCTTATCGTTATGAGTGGTTTGATATGAGTGGTATTCTACTACAGAGTACTCCAACTGGACTTCCAGTATCAGAGCGAGATACTTTGTTTGATTTATTAGCTGGTGATTATATTTTAAAGATTTTTGATGCTCAAGGGTGTGAGGTGGAGTATTTGTTGAATGTTCCTGAGCCTTCAGTTGCTTTAGCAATTGATAGTATGATATTGATAGATGATATTGCTTGTTATGGTGATAGTGTTGGTAGAGCTATGTTGTCAGTTAGTGGTGGTCAACCTAACTATTATTATGAGTGGGATAATGGTGAGACTACTTTGGTAGCAGAGGAGTTGACTACAGGTTGGCATAGTGTTTTATTGACAGATGATTGGGGGTGTAAGCTGGTTGATAGTGTCTTTATTCCTGAGAACACATTGATAGTGTCTGATTTAGTTGTAGATACTACAGTGAGTTGTTATGGTTTTTCAGATGGTCAGGCGAGTATTTCTACAGTAGGAGGTTCTTCTAATATATATACCTATTATTGGAGTACCTCACAGACAACAATAGCTACAGCTTTTGATATGCATGATAGTTTAGCTTATGGTAGTTATTATGTTACCACTAGAGATGATTTAGGTTGTGAGGTAGTTGATACTGTATTTATATCTGAGCCAGAACCTTTGAGTATGGAGGCTATGGAAGTAGATTGGATAGATTGTTATAATGATGCTACAGGTGAGGGAGTTGCTGTAGCGGTAGGAGGAACGGCACCTTATTCATTTTCTTGGGATAATGGAACCTGGATAAGTAATCAAGGAGATACGCTTGCTACTTTAACAAAAGGGTTACATACGGTAGTTGTTACAGATTTAAGGGGATGTACAGCATCTGATACTCTTACGATACATAATCCTGATTCTTTGTATATTGTTATAGATGAGTCTCAGACGATATTGCCTTATTGTGTTGGAATTAATACGGCTAGTTTATCAGCAGTAGCAACAGGAGGTACGGGTTCATATTCTTATGCTTGGAATGACAATCCAGCACTTGCTCAAACGACTACTACAGCATCTGCTTTGCTAGCAGATAATTATTACAATACAATTGACAGTTCTTATACGATTACAGTAACGGATGATAAGGGTTGTACAGCATCAGTTACTACAGATACTCTGCAGACTTTTATAGAGACTATGGATGCAGATACGATTTTAATATCTCAGTATTATAGTGGTACAACTGATGCTAATGAGGTGAGTTGTTTTGGATATAATGATGGAGAGGCTTCTGTTAGTGTCTTGGGAGGACATGGACCTTATACTTATGCTTGGGCAGGAATTAATCCTCCTAATTTCACAGCAAATACGGCTACTATATCTAATTTATATGCGGGAGTTTATTCTGTTACGATAAAAGATACCAATGATTGTATGGTTAATACATCAGTCGAGTTAAAACAACCAGATATACTTACCTTTAATACTTCAGTAGTAATTGATGAGAGTTGTCATGGAGCTTGTGATGGTGAGATAGTTGTTGATAGTATAGCTGGAGGAGTAGCGGATTATAGTGCACAGCTTACTGATAATGTTACAGCTATCATGACAGCACATGCAATAATAGGTAATAGTATTACAGCTGTATGTTCAGGAGATTATACGGTTGCATTGACAGATGTTAACTCATGTTCTTCAGTTCTTATAGCGGGAGGAATTGATCAGCAATTAGTAGGTACACCTGAGGTTACTGAGGCGAATATAGGTGTGTTAAGTGGAGAGGTTTGTTATGGAGCGTCAACAGGTGAATTAGCTGTTTTAAACCCTAATATGAATACAGGCTATACTTACAGTTGGGAGAATGCAAATAATCCAGGACAATTGATAGATACAACAACAACAGTTTCTAATTTAGGAGCAGGTACTTATATGTTGTTAGCGGGCTATAATAATACTGATGCGTGTATAGATACAGCTAGCTTTACAATAACTTCTATGCCTATGTTGGAGATTGCTTATCATACAGTAAGTGATGTGTTATGTAATGGAGGGAGTACAGGAGAGGTAATGGTTGTGCCATCAGTAAATGTGGTGAATCCAACTTACAGTTGGAGTAATGGTTCAAATACAAATACAGCATCAAACCTACAGGTAGGAACTCATATTTTAACATTAACAGATGTTTATGGATGTGATCAAGATTTTAGTTATATGGTAAATGAGCCATCAGCAGTAGTTGTAAATGTAACTGCTACACAGACTTACATTTTAAATACAAATGCAACAGGTGGAACACCTCCTTATTCATATTCATGGAGAGAGCAGGCAAATTCAAACACTTCATTAGGCAGTCAGCCTTCTTATACTGTAGGATCAAATGGAACTTATTATGTAGTGGTGACAGATGATAATGGATGTGTTGAGCAGTCTAATACAACAGAGTTTAATGAAGGGGCTACAGGTTTGGTTAATGCATCAGCTACTAGCATAGAATTAAACATTTATCCTAATCCATTTAAGAATGCAACAACAGTTGATTTTGGAAGATTAATTAAAGCAGCAACAATAACAGTTGTAGATGTTTATGGTAAGCTAATAGAAACACACAAGTTAGAGAACCAAGACACTTACATCATAAAAAGAAATACTAAAGCCAGTGGAGTATACTTTATGGAAATAGAAATAGAGGAGCAAGAATTACAAATATTTAAGCTAGTAATTGAATAATTTATAAATTGTAAAATTTTAAAAAGACACTATTTTTTTAGTGTCTTTTTTATTTGCTCTTTATTTTGACTTTAAAACTATAAATATTAACACTGTTTTGTTATAATAAAATATGCAAATAAAATAAGCTCAAAAAAAAACAATAACAATTTCACATTTAATTAATAAATTACTACATTTGCCGCCCATTTTAGTAAAGATATAATATGCCAACAATACAACAATTAGTAAGAAAAGGAAGGGCTTCTATTAAGAAAAAAAGTAAGTCGTTAGCTCTAAAAAGCTGCCCTCAAAGAAGAGGAGTGTGTACAAGAGTTTATACTACAACACCTAAAAAGCCGAACTCAGCATTAAGAAAAGTTGCTAGGGTAAGGTTGACAAACGGAAATGAAGTTAATGCTTACATTGGAGGAGAGGGACATAATCTTCAAGAGTATTCAGTAGTTTTAGTTAGAGGAGGAAGAGTGAAAGATTTACCAGGAGTAAGATACCATATTGTTAGAGGTGCTTTAGATACTTCTGGGGTAAGTGAAAGAACTCAAAGAAGATCAAAATATGGTGCTAAAAAACCCAAGAAGAAATAATATATAAATAAGGAATGAGAAAGAAAAGAGCCAAGAAAAGAATTTTATTACCAGATCCAAGGTTTGGTAGTGTAACTGTAACAAGGTTTGTAAATAATCTAATGTTAGACGGTAAGAAAAACACTGCTTTTAAAGTGTTTTATACCGCTTTAGATAGTATTGCGGCAAAAATAGAGGAAGAAGAAGTTTTAGTAGTTTTTGAAAAAGCTTTAGATAATGTTTCTCCTCATGTGGAGGTAAGATCAAGAAGAATTGGAGGAGCTACTTTCCAAATTCCTCATCCAGTAAGAGAAGACAGAAAAATCTCTTTAGGAATGAAATGGATGATTACTGCTGCAAGAAAAAGAAATGAAAAAACAATGGATGCTAAATTAGCTGCTGAGTTAATGGCTGCTTATAAGGAAGAAGGTACTGCTTATAAGAAGAAGCAAGACACTCATAGAATGGCAGAGGCAAACAAGGCATTTTCACATTTTAGATTTTAATTAGATATGGCTAGAGATTTAACATACACTAGAAATATTGGTATTGCAGCTCATATTGATGCTGGAAAAACTACTACTACTGAAAGGATTCTTTATTACGGAGGGGTTTCTCATAAAATTGGAGAAGTACATGATGGTGCTGCTACTATGGATTGGATGGAGCAAGAGCAAGAAAGAGGAATTACAATTACTTCTGCTGCTACTACTTTAACTTGGGACTACAGAGAGAAAGAATATCATGTAAATATTATTGATACTCCTGGACATGTTGATTTTACTGTAGAGGTAAATAGATCGCTTAGAGTTTTAGATGGTTTAGTTTTCTTATTTTCTGCTGTTGATGGTGTTGAGCCACAATCAGAAACTAACTGGAGACTTGCAAATAACTATAATGTTCCAAGAATTGGTTTTGTAAATAAAATGGACAGACAAGGTGCTAATTTCTTAGCAGTTTGTAGAGATGTAAAAGAGATGTTAGGATCTCATGCATTACCATTGCAAATTCCTATTGGTGCTGAAGATGAATTTGAAGGAGTTGTTGATTTAATTAATTTTAGAGGGATTGTTTGGAATGAGCATGATCAAGGAATGACTTTTAAAGAAGTTGAAATTCCTGCTGATATTATTGATGAGGCAAGACAATTTAGAGGTGAGCTTTTAGAGGCTGTTGCTGAGTTTGATGAGACTTTGATGGAAAAGTACTTTGAAGATGAAAATTCATTAACTGAAAGAGAAATATTAAATGCATTAAGAGAAGCTACAATTTCAGGAAAAGTTGTTCCAATGATGTGTGGTTCTGCATTTAAAAATAAGGGAGTTCAAGCAATGCTTGATATGGTTATGGAAATTTTACCTTCTCCAATGGATGTAGATGCAATTGTTGGTACTAATCCTGATACAGATGAAGAAGAAAGTAGAAAACCTGCTTTTGATGCCCCTTTTTCTGCATTAGCATTTAAAATTGCAACAGATCCTTATGTTGGTAGATTGTGTTTTACTAGAGCTTATTCAGGAGTTTTGGAGCAAGGTACTTTCGTTCTTAATTCAAGAACTGGTAAAAAAGAGAGAATCTCTCGTATTTACCAAATGCACTCAAATAAGCAGAATCAAATAGATACTTTAGGAGCTGGAGATATTGCTGCATTAGTTGGATTTAAAGATATTAGAACTGGAGATACTTTATGTGATTTAAAGAATCCTATTGTTTTAGAATCTATGGATTTTCCAGATCCAGTAATTGGAATTGCAATTGAGCCAAAAACTCAAAAAGATCTAGATAAATTAGGAGTTGCTTTAGGTAAGTTATCTGAAGAAGACCCTACATTTACTGTTAAGACTGATGAAGACTCAGGCCAAACAATTATTTCGGGAATGGGAGAATTGCATTTGGAGATCATTATGGATAGGTTAAAAAGAGAATTTGGTGTTGAGTGTAATGAAGGAGCGCCTCAAGTTGCTTACAAGGAATCTATTTCATCAGCTGTAGATCATAGAGAAATTTATAAGAAACAATCTGGTGGTAGAGGGAAGTTTGCAGACATTAAGTTTGAATTATCTCCTGTTGATGCTGATTTTGAGGCTGAAGGTCTTCAATTTATAAATGAAATTAAAGGAGGTAATATTCCTAAAGAATTTATTCCATCAGTTGAAAAAGGGTTTAAGATGGCAATGTCTAATGGTGTTTTAGCTGGTTTCCCACTAAATTCTTTAAAAGTTAGATTGTATGATGGCTCTTATCATGATGTGGATTCTGATGCATTATCATTTGAATTAGCTGCACAAATAGCATTTAAATCTGCATGTAAATTAGCTACACCTAAAATTCTTGAGCCAATTATGAAGTTATCAGTAATTACACCTGAAATTAATATGGGAGATGTAATTGGAGATTTAAATAGAAGAAGAGGTCAGGTAGAAGGAATGGATGATAAAGGAGGTGCTAAAGTTGTAAGTGCTAAAGTTCCATTGTCAGAAATGTTTGGATACATTACTGATTTAAGAACAATTACTTCTGGTAGAGCAACATCAACTATGGAGTTCTTTGACTTCGTTGAAGCTCCAAAAAATATATCTGAAGAAGTAATTAAAAAAGTAAAAGGAGAATAATATGGCACAGAAAGTAAGAATAAAATTAAAATCATTTGACCACACTTTAGTGGATCAATCAGCTGAGAAAATCGTAAAAACAGTTAAAAATTCAGGAGCGATTGTTAGTGGACCAATTCCATTGCCAACTCACAAAAGAATCTTTACTGTATTGAGATCACCTCACGTAAATAAGCAAGCAAGAGAGCAGTTTCAATTATCTAATCATAAGAGATTAATGGATATTTATAGCTCTTCATCAAAAACTATTGATGCTTTAATGAAGTTAGAGTTGCCAAGTGGAGTTCATGTTGAAATTAAAGTAATTTAAAAAAGAAAAAGATGCCAGGTTTAATAGGTAAAAAAATAGGAATGACTTCTCTATTCTCAGAAGAAGGAAAAAATATTCCATGTACAATCTTAGAGGTAGGGCCTTGTAAGGTAACGCAAATAAAAACTGAAGAAGTTGATGGTTATTGTGCTGTTCAATTAGGATTTGCTGAGAAAAAAGAAAGTAGAGTTTCTAAAGCTGCTCTAGGGCACTTTAAAAAAGCTGATTCTACTCCATTGAAAAAACTAGTAGAATTTCCAGCAGACTTTTCTGAAGTTGCTTTAGGAGATACTATGAATGTTGAAATGTTTGAAGAAGGTGATTTTGTTGCTGTAGTTGGAATTTCAAAAGGAAAAGGATTTCAAGGTGTTGTGAAACGTCATAACTTTAGAGGTGTTGGTGATGCAACTCATGGTCAGCATAACAGATTAAGAGCTCCTGGTTCTATTGGTGCAGCTTCTTATCCTGCAAGAGTATTTAAAGGAATGAGAATGGCTGGGCAAATGGGTAATGCAAGAGTAAAAGTTGAAAACTTACAAGTATTAAGAGTATTAGCAGATAAAAATATGATAGTAGTGAAAGGAGCTGTTCCTGGAGCAAACAACTCATACATAACAATAGAAAAATAATGAAATTAGCAGTACATAATATTACAGGAAAAGAGACTTCTAAGAAAGTTGATTTAAGTAATGATGTATTTGGTGTTGAGCCAAATGATCATGCAATCTACTTAGATGTAAAACAATATTTAGCAGCAAATAGATCTGGAACGCATAAAGCTAAAGAAAGATCTGATGTTAAAGGTAGTAGAAGAAAGTTAAGAAAACAAAAAGGAAGTGGTGCTGCTCGAGTTGGGGATATCAAAAATCCATTGTTTAGAGGTGGAGGTAGAGTTTTTGGACCAAGACCAAGAAGTTATGACTTTAAATTAAATAAAAAAGTAAAAAGATTAGCTCGTAAATCTGCACTTTCTTATATGGCT
>CAJQLK010000007.1 GCA_905479165.1 uncultured Flavobacteriales bacterium
CCAAGGTATTATGATGAAAGAAAGGAACGTATTGAGCAACTAAAAAAAGAAGGGAAATCTCCTCTAAAATTCAAAAGACAAAAGCTGAAACATCCATTACAAAAAGGAAGTGGAAGAAAAATTCTATTTTTGATTATTATTTTATCTTTGCTTGCGTACAAATTCATTATTAATTAAGCCAGATTTAACATTGGATATCATTCAATTATTACCAGATCATGTAGCTAATCAAATTGCAGCCGGAGAAGTAATTCAAAGGCCAGCATCAGCTGTAAAAGAAATGCTAGAAAACGCATTGGACGCAGGAGTATCCGAAATAAAATTATTCATTAAAGATGCAGGGAAAACACTTTTGCAAGTAGTAGATAATGGATGTGGAATGAGCGAAACAGATGTAAAAATGTGTTTTGAACGCCATGCAACATCAAAAATTAAATCAGCAGATGATTTATTTGAAATACAAACAATGGGATTTAGAGGAGAAGCAATGGCATCTATTGCTGCTATTGCTCATGTAGAGGTCAATACAAAATTAACATCTAATGAACTTGGAACTCATTTAATCATTGAAGGAAGTGAAATAAAAACACATGAGGATTGTGCAACAGCTAATGGAACTTCAATAAAAGTTAAAAACCTTTTTTATAATGTTCCAGCAAGAAGAAATTTCTTAAAATCTGATAAAGTTGAGATGCGACATATAACTGAGGAATTCACAAGGGTATCACTAGCAAATCCGAATGTAAAAATGCAAATGTTTCATAATAATAACGAGATTTTTCATCTTCCAATAAGTAATTTCAGACAAAGGATAGTAAATATTATTGGTGGTAAAAAGAATGAAAAATTAGTTCCTATAAAAGAAGAAACTACTGTTGTTAAAATTAATGGGTTTGTAGGAAAACCAGAAGCTGCAAAAAGAACAAGAGGTGAACAATACTTTTTCGTAAATGGTCGATTCATAAAAAGTAATTATTTAAATCATGCTATTAGTAAGGCATTTGAAGAATTGATTCCTCATAATTACTTCCCATCTTATTTTATCAATTTAGATATTGATACAAAATTAATTGACATCAATATTCATCCTACAAAAACAGAAATAAAGTTTGAAGATGAACAAGCTATTTATGCAATTATTAGAGCTTGTGTAAAACGATCGTTAGGCGCATATAACATTGCGCCAACTATTGATTTTTCTCAAGAGCTTTCATTTGACTTAGGATATAAACAAAGCAAAAAAGCAACAATAAAAGAACCAACAATTAAGGTTGATTTATCTTACAACCCTTTCAAAAATAAAATCGGAAACCAATCAATACAAACAGAAGAAAAATGGGGAAATCCTTCTTTAGATGAAGATTTTGTTCTAGAAGACAAAAATACTGATTTTCAACAAATAGGAAACCATTTTATAGCTGTACCAAATGAAAATGGGTTGCTTTTAATAGACCAAAGAAGAGCACATAAAAGAATTTTATTCGAATATTTCACAAAGGTTTTAAATAGCAACAAAGGACAATCTCAACAATTATTATTTCCCAAAGAAATCGAATTGAATAAATCAGAAATTGGAATAATTATTGATATGACTGATGAACTGAACAAAGTTGGATTTAATTTTGAGGTAAAAGAAAACCACATTTCAATAAATGGAATTCCTCCAGAATGCCAAGAGGAAAACTTGCAATTTGTAATTGAAGTTTTAATTGAACAACATAAAAATTCAGAAGATTTACTAACTGAACAACAAAATAATTTAGCAGTTTCACTTGCTAATTCTCTTGCTATAAATGAAGTAAAAAAGTTAAGCTCTGAAGAAATGATTAGATTAAAAAATGAATTGCTAAAATGTGAATCACCAAGCGTATGCCCAAAAGGAAAACGAACAATGATCAATATAAAAACTACTGATTTAGAAAAATACTTTTAACATGTACAGACCAACATCATTTAGAGAATTACCAGAAATAATTAAGAATCTATTAATTATAAATGGGCTATTATTCCTTGCAACTATTTCTTTAGAAAGTTATGGTATTGACCTTACACAGCTTTTAGGTTTACATCAGTTTCAATCAGAAGATTTTATGCCTCATCAATTGATCACGCATTTCTTTATGCACGGAAATTTTACTCATTTATTCTTTAATATGTTTGCCCTTTGGATGTTCGGTAAAATTCTGGAAAATGTATGGGGAGCTAAAAGATTTCTTATTTATTACATGATAACAGCTTTAGGAGCTGCCGCACTTCACTTAGGAGTTAGTCAGTATGAAATAATGAGTTTACAATCACAAATCAATCCATCGGATTTAAATGTTTTATTAGAAAACGGAAAAAGTGTTTTGGAAGGTAATCAAAACTACACTAATGCTTTAATGGGAAAATTAAATCTATTAATCAACACCCCGACTGTTGGTGCATCAGGAGCTGTTTTTGGTATTTTATTAGCATTTGGAATGCTGTTCCCTAATACACTCTTATATATCTACCTTGCTATTCCTATAAAAGCAAAATATTTTGTAATGATTTATGGAGCATTGGAACTTTACTCAGGTTTAAGTAATAACCCTGCTGATAATGTTGCTCACTTTGCACACTTAGGAGGAATGTTATTTGGATATATACTACTTAAATATTGGCAAAAGAACCACACACAATTTTATTAATGGATAATATTTTAAATAATCTAAAACAAGAATTTAAGAAAAGTACTATTTTAAATAAACTAATCTATATTAATGTAGGAATGTTTTTATTATTCAGCATATTAGAAGTTTTATCTTTTATGTTTCAGCTTGATATTTCCCTATTATTAAACAAACTTTACTTACCAGCAGAAAATAGCAGGCTTATCAGTCAGCCATGGGCTTTCATTTCTTATATGTTTTTACATAGTGGGTTTATGCACCTTTTATTTAACATGTTGTGGCTACATTTTGGCGGAAAAATATTTTTGCAATACTTACATCCAAAACAACTTTTAAGCACTTATATTCTAGGCGGAATTAGTGGCGGATTACTTTTCATAATCTCATACAATTACATACCCTCTTTACAAGTATATCTCTATGGATCACAAGCTTTGGGAGCATCAGCTTCTGTGTTAGCAATTATTGTTGCAATTGCAACTTACAAACCCAATTATAGCGTTCAACTTCCTTTTATAGGTTTTGTAAAATTAAAACACATTGCAATATTCACTGTTGCTCTGGACATCATCAGCATTCCTAAAGCAAATAGTGGAGGACATATAGCGCATATTGGAGGAGCTATTTTCGGATATATCTATATTAAACAGTTGCAAAAAGGAAATGATTTTAGCACAGGTTTTACTAACTTCTTTGAAAGGTTAATCAATACTTTTAAAAACAAAAGCGAACTAAAAACGGTACATAAAAGAGCTAAAACTGATTATGAGTTTAACTCAGGAAAATCAGCTCAACAAAAAGAGATTGATAAGGTTTTAGAGAAAATCTCAAAATCAGGATATGAGAGCTTAAGTAAAAAAGAAAAAGCAACACTATTTAGTGCGAGTAAAAAATAGATGAAAGGGTTATCATTATTTAACAAGTTACTTTATTTGATAAACTCCCTGAGTTTGTTTATACTACTCCTCTCCTATTTGTCTCCATTTATTAGCCCAGCTATATTTTGGCCTATAGCATTTATTGGCTTATTATTTCCAATTCTATTTTTGCTTAATTTAGCATTTTTAATTTATTGGCTAATCGGTTTTAAAAAACCTATATGGGCAAACCTTATTATTCTTTTATTAGGTATAGGAAATATTGGAGCATATTTCGGAACAAACCCTGATGCTACATCATCAGAAGAAAATACAAAAATATTATCCTATAACGTAAGGCTCTTTAACAGATATGAATGGTTAGAAAATCCGAATGTGAAAGAAGATATTTTTAGTTTTTTTAAAGAAGAAAATCCTGATATTTTGTGCATACAAGAGTTTTATAGTCCCTATGAAATTCCAGACTTAAACTATCCTTACAGACATATAGGATTGCAAAGCAAAAAAAGCCAATGGCATATGGCTATTTACAGTAAACACCCTCAGATAAAAAAGAAAACGGTAAGTATAAAAGGGGAGCGGATGAACAACACTTGCATCTATTCTGATATGATAATAAATGAAGATACAATTAGAGTTTACAACATACATTTAGCTAGCAATTGGTTTAAAAATACTGACTATTCATTTATTCAAGATCCACAGAAAGAGAAAGTAAAAGAAGGAATTATTGGAATTACAAAAAGAATGAAAAGCAGTTTTATTAAGAGAGCTGAAGAAGTAGAAATAATAAAACAGCACATGGCCGATTGCACTTATCCGATTATAGTTTGTGGAGATTTTAATGACACCCCTCTCTCCTATGCCTACAACTCAATAGAAGGAGATTTGAGTGATGCATTTAGCGTATCAGGAAAAGGAATTGGTGATAGTTTTGTGAAAATTCCAGCTTTAAGAATTGACTATATTTTGCATGACAATGAACTAAAGAGTAGCAATTACCAAAAGCACAAACAAGTCCTTTCTGATCATTATGCTGTAAGTTGCGAAATTGAAATTGGAAATTAGTCTAAATATTTTAGTATTTAAATATCAGATTAAAAACTAACAACTAATTATTATCTTTACCCCATGCAACTATTCTTTATAGAAAAACCAGAGAGCGAAATTATTCTTTCCAAGGAGGAAAGTAAACATGCTACTAAAGTTTTAAGAAAAAAAGAAGGGGACATACTTAACTTTACTGACGGGAAAGGTAGTTTTTACAAAGCTGAAATAACAATTGCTGATACTAAAAAATGTAGACTGCAAATAATAAGTAGCAAACAAAAACCAAAACAACACAACTACCATTTACACATTGCTATTGCTCCAACAAAAAATATGGATAGGTATGAGTGGTTTTTGGAAAAAGCAACTGAAATAGGAATAGATGAAATTACCCCTATTATTTGCGACCACTCTGAACGGAAAGTTTTAAAAACTGAAAGATGCAACAGAATTTTACTTTCTGCTATAAAACAATCCTTAAAATTCCATTTGCCAAAACTGAATGAAGCAATGCCTTTAAAAGACTTTTTAGAACTAGATTTTGAAGGCAATAAGTATATTGCCCATTGTGAGAAAAGTGATAAATTAGAACTGAAGAATGTGAAATTAGAAGAAAAAACTTTGATTTTGATAGGGCCCGAAGGTGATTTCTCTCCTGCTGAAATTGAAATAGCTTTGCAAAACCAATTTAAAGCTGTAAGTTTGGGCAAAAGCAGATTACGTACAGAAACAGCAGGAATAGTAGCTGTCCATACTATAAATTTAAAATACTAGAATGAAAAAGCTATTTTTAATATTAATGTCTCTTCCAATTCTATTAATTGGGCAAAACACCTACCAAATAGCAGTACTTAAATATAATGGTGGAGGTGATTGGTACGCAAACCCTACTGCACTGCCCAACCTTATTGCTTTTGCAAACGAGAACATAGGTACTAACATAAAAACTGAACCAGCAACTGTAGAAGTTGGAAGTAGCGCTATTTTTAATTATCCTTATTTACACATGACAGGGCACGGAAATGTAGTATTCAATTCCAGTGAAGCTGAGAATTTACGCACTTACCTTTTAGCAGGCGGTTTCCTGCATATAGATGATAATTACGGAATGGATGCTTTTGTCCGTACTGAAATAAGAAAAGTTTTTCCTGAAACTGATTTAGTTGAACTTCCAACTAATCATCCTATTTTTCATGGGAAATATGAGTTTCCTAATGGCTTGCCAAAAATCCATGAGCATGATGCGAGTCCTGCTAAAGCGTATGGGATAATTGTTGATGGGCGTTTAGTTTGTCTTTATACCTTTGAATCAGATATTGGTGATGGTTGGGAAGATGTAGAAGTTCATAATGACAGTGATCACATAAGACAAAAAGCACTACAAATGGGAGCAAATATTTTGGAGTATGTGTTCTCTAACTAATCTTTAATCAACAAAAACTCAACTTCTTGCGGATACAGACGCTCAAGTTTCACAAAAGACGGCAAGTTATTTATCTGCACTTTTAATCTTTTGGTGTTTTTATCTAGTTCAGACGCATTAACTGTAATGTTTAAAAAATCTGTTTTTAAGAAATTATACTTGCTCTTTGGCAAGCGAATAGTAGCACTAATCTCATTAGGAAACAACTTCAATGTAAAACCTTTTTTAAGATTTTCAACTTTAACTTTTTGGGTCATTTTCTGCTCAATAAACTGCTCAACATTTATGGTTACACTTAATTCTGTTTCTTTAGTTTGTAATCCTTCAGGAATAATCAAATCAACTTTAATACTAGTATTCTCAAAAACATTATCAAGTTTTAAAAGTTCAGTGGAAATTTCAGTTAATGAATCTAATACATTTTGATCTCCATAAATCGTGATTTTTTTAGGATTTAACTGTATTTCTGATGACATCCAATATTCACTTTTTAGAGTAATATCATCAAACAACTTTATAGGTACTTCTTTTTTGGTTTTATTAGCAAAAGGAACAATTAATCGTTCAGGACTTAAATCCATTATTTCCATTGAACTTCCTAAAATCTCAGCTATTTTTTCTCTTTTTGAATTTAAAATCCAAAATAAATTCTTGCCATTTTTAATAGGCTTAGAGTTAGCGATTTCATAGTCCATTTTTAATGTCTTGAAATTAAAAAAATGATAAAAAACAATGGAGAATCCTGGGGCTTTTACCCTAGCTTCTATAAAATCAATGGAGGAATTAATCTCAACTAAATCAGTAGGGTAATTCTTGTAATTTACAGCAATGGAAAGAGTTGTTTCGTGTGTTTTTGAAAGCATACTCAAAAACCAAAAGGAGAAGGAAATAAAAAGAAAAAGTGCGTAAGTATTTAACTTCTTATTTTTTGTAACTAACTTAAAAAAATGAGCTATTGATTTTTTTAAGTTGATAGACATTATTTTTGCTCTATACCAGCATCTCCACTCATTGATACTGCAGTTTTTTCAATTTTCAAAGTATTTCCTGCCATAACCTCAACAATAAAAGTATCTTCTTTTACATCAGTAATTTTACCATGAATCCCTCCAATGGTAACTACTTTATCACCTTTTTTAAGTTCTGAACGATATTCACGCTCTTTTTTTTGTTTCTTAATTTGAGGGCGAATCATAAAGAAATACATTACGGCAAAAATCATACCGAACATAATTAACGAACTCATACCTGTACCTGCTGCTTGTAATAAAATCATATTATTCTGTTTCTGGAACTAAAACAGTTCCTTTAATTGTTAAAACCTTTGTACTTGGAATAGCATTGGTTACCAAAGTTACTGTTTGGTTTTGCTTTCCTTTTTTATTTCCACTATTGAAAGTAACTGCAATTATTGCTTCATCACCTACTGCAACTGGTTCTTTTGGCCACTCAGGCACAGTACAACCACAACTTCCTTTTGCTGAGCGAATTAATAAAGGAGCATCACCAGTATTTTTTAATATAAACTCTGTACTCACTGACTCCTTTTGATGCATTTCACCAAAATCAAAAAAGTCCTGAGCAACTTCAAGTACAGGCATTGCAACAGCATCAGCATTTTCATTTGCTGTTAGAGGATTATTTATTAAATCAGTTGTTATTTTTTTATCATTAGAGCAAGATGCTAAAACAATTACTAATAATATAAGGGTGAAAAATGTTTTCATATTCAATTTCAAAACTAAGTAATTTTATTAAACTAAACCTCTACCAATTTTTTTAATCTTGCCGTCTCTAGTATATGTCTTTACAAAATTATCTAAAAGCCCATTAACAAACAATTTACTTTTTGCTGTGCTGTAGTATTTTGATATTTCTATATACTCATTCATAGAAACTTTGACGGGTAAGTCTGGCATTGATAAGATTTCTGCAAAAGCCATTTTTAAGAAAAGTTGATCCATTTTCGCTATACGATCAAGTTCCCAATTTCTTGCAAATTTTACAATAATCTCTTCATAGTTAGAATTATTATTAATTGTATTTCTAAATAACTTTAATGCAAATTCTTTATCAGAACCGTCCTTAAAAGCTCCTTTAGTATCCATGCTTTTATCCTCTTTAATATCACCAAAAATAATAGCTGCAATAAATGGCAAATCATCTACCCAGTAAATACTTCTTTCTTCAAAAATATGATGTACAAGTTCATTTTTAAGAATGTAATCGTTTAGGGCGTTAATAATAAATTTCTTATCAACCTCAACATCTTTATTTTCATTAGCAATGTATTTTTGATACAGGTCAGACTGATAAAGTTCCTTAAACAACTTATGCACAATATCATGATCGTTTTTAATCCAAATACCTGAAAATTTCTCTACTTTATACATCACATCCAAATCATTTCTAACTCTTGTAATAATATCATTATCAACAAAACGAGTATTCGGATTTAAATCCAATGCAGTAGGCAAATGCTTTTTCTTCCCTTCTTCATAGAAACTATCAGCATGCTTTACAAGCTGAATCCATAATGAGATGATTACTAATTTTAGTTCTACTACTTCATCAAAATGCTTTAGCATTGCTCTTTCAGCAACTGGCATTTCATTTACTTTAGTGGAAAGGTAAGAATATAATGACTGCATTACTTTTACCCTGATGTGTCTTCTACTTAGCATCTAAATTTTTCGTTTTTTCTATCGTTAATTCTTTGTTCAGCAATCTCTAAAGCAGCAGCATGAGTTGTTATATCCTCTAGCTCAGATTTCTTTAAAATCTCCAAAGTTATATTGTAAATCTCTCTTGTTTGTTTGATTGCATGCTCTTTATTATATCCTTTAATTTCAGAATATACATTAATTAATCCTCCTGCATTGATTAAGAAATCAGGAGCGTAAACTATTCCTTTATCAGAACATAATTGCCCGTCTCTTACCTCATCAGCTAATTGATTATTTGCAGCCCCAGCAATGATCTCACATTTTAATCTACTTAAAGTAGAAGGATTTACTGTTGCACCTAAAGCACAAGGAGCGTAAATATCAATATCTAAATCATAGATTGCATCTCCCATTACAACATTAGCGCCAAATTCCTCAGCAAGCTCAGCTAATCTTGTTTCGTTAATATCATTAATAATTACCTTAGCACCTTCTTCAGTTAAGTGTTTTACTAAGTTTTCTCCTACATGGCCAATGCCTTGTACAAGTACAGTTTTTCCGTCTAAATTATCACTTCCCCATTTGAATTTTGCAGAAGCTTTCATTCCCATATAAACTCCAAAAGCAGTAACTGGTGAAGGATCACCACTTCCTCCCATACTTTCAGGAATACCAGTAACATGCTTAGTTTCCATACGCACAAATTCCATATCCTTAGTACTCATTCCTACATCTTCAGCAGTTATATATTTACCTCCCAAACTATCAACATACTCACCAAACTTACGCATTAACGCTTCAGTTTTTTGAGTTGTAGCATCACCAATAATTACAGCCTTACCACCACCTAATTCTAAGCCAGAAATTGCTGCTTTAAATGACATTCCTCTTGAAAGTCTAAGTACATCTTGTATTGCATCTTCTTCATTAGCATAATCCCACATACGAGTACCTCCGAGTGCAGGACCTAAAGTTGTATCGTGTATAGCAATAATTGCTTTTAAACCTGTTTCACTATCTTGACAAAAAACCACTTGCTCGTGTCCCATCATAGTCATTTTGCTAACTACTAAACCTTCATTTGTAATTTTTTTTTCTGCATTTACTATTCTCATAAGTATGTCAAATTTTAGTTATTTAATCAGATAACCCACAATTAAAATAGAAATAAATCATATTTTTAAAGGGGTCGCGAATTTACTTATTATTTTTGGCAAATCAATTAAAGTACTTAATCAATTAATGAATCCACTATTTTACCTCAATAAATTTTTTTGGAAATATCGAAAATTACTACTGATAGGAACTTTTTTTATAGTAGTCTCTAACCTCTTTGCACTATACCCAGCCGAGTTTGTAAGAAAAGCATTTGATGCCGTGCTTTTAAGCGTGAAGGAAGGTACAAACACAGAACAAGGAGTAAAAGACACCCTTTTAAAATATGGAGGGCTAATAGTGGCTTTTGCAATACTCAAAGGAGTGTTTATGTATTTTATGAGGCAGACCGTGATTGTAATGAGCCGTAAAATTGAGTTTGATTTAAAAAATGAAATCTATCAACAGTACCAAAACCTTAGTATGAGTTTTTACAAACAAAATAAAACCGGGGATTTAATGAACAGAATATCAGAAGATGTAAGTAGAGTAAGAATGTACTTAGGACCTGCACTAATGTATGCAATAAATATCTCAATACTGTTTTATTTAGTTATCAGTAAAATGTTAAGCATCAGTTCGACCTTAACATTTTACGTGTTACTTCCTTTACCAATACTTGCAATACTCGTTTATTTTGTAAGTAGTAACATCAACAAAAGAAGTGAAAAGGTACAAGCACAACTATCAAAAATTACAACCATATCACAAGAAACTTTTTCTGGAATAAAAATTATTAAATCCTTTGGAAATGAAACAAACACTTGGAAAGTTTTTTTAAAATCATGCAAAGAATACACCCAAAAACAATTGCAACTAGTAAAGATAGAAGCCTTCTTTTTTCCACTTATAATAACTTTAATAGGTGCAAGTACTATACTTACAATTTACACAGGAGGACTTGAGAGCTTTAAAGGAAACATCACAACAGGAAACATTGCTGAATTTATTATTTATGTAAACATGTTAGCTTGGCCAGTTGCATCAGTTGGGTGGATTACTTCAATAGTGCAAAGAGCAGCCGCATCACAAGAAAGAATTAATGACTTTTTACTACTAAAATCAGATATAGAAAACATAAATAAAGCTGTAACTCCTATTACAGGAGATATTACCTTTAAAGATGTAAATTTAAAATATAAGGACACAAATATAGTAGCGCTTAACAATATCAACTTTACAATAAGAGAAGGCTCTACTCTTGGAGTATTTGGAAAAACAGGAAGTGGAAAATCAACTATTGCGATGCTAGTATGCCGACTGTATGACACAACAACAGGAAATATTACTTTTGGGAATATAAAAATACAAGATTTGAATTTATTTAACTTACGCTCCTGCATAGGATATATCCCACAAGATGGTTATTTATTTTCAGGAACTGTAAAAGAAAATATTGCATTTGCAAGCAACACTTTAAATGAAGATGAAGTAATTAATGCAGCGAAAAAATCAGAAATACTTGATGAGATTGACAGCTTTACTGATCGATTTGAAACCATAATTGGAGAAAGAGGTGTGCAACTATCAGGAGGACAAAGACAAAGATTGGCCATTGCCAGAACCTTTTACAAAAAACCGAACCTCTTTATATTTGATGATTGCTTATCAGCCATTGATGCTACCAAAGAACAACAAATACTTAAGAACCTAAAGATAGAAAGTAAAGGAAAAACATCAATAATAATTAGCCATAGAGTTTCGACACTAAAAGAAGCTGATAAAATCATTGTACTTGAAAAAGGAGAAATAATTGAAGAAGGAACACACCAGGAATTACTAACTAAAAAAGGTTTTTACTTTGACATATCTCAAAGTCAGAATAAATCAAGTTAATGGTTAAATATTGTACTATTTTCTAATTATTAATTATTTTCTATATTTGGCAAATCATTAAAAACTAATAAATGACTGAGAAGCGAGAGATAAAAGATATATTTTCAAAGAAAGTAAAAGCAGGTAGAAGAACCTATTTTTTTGATGTAAGAGAAACAAAAGCAAGTGACTATTACATGACACTTACTGAGAGCTTAAGAGATTTTAATGAAGATGGTGTTCCAACCTACAGAAAACACAAGATATACCTTTACAAAGAAGATTTTACAAAATTTAAGGATGCATTTGAGGAAGTAAGTAACTATATTATTGAAGAAAAAGGAGAAGAAATAATTTCAGATAAAAAGTTTAAAAAAAGGGAAGAAAAGCCTGCTGAGAAAAAAGAAGTATCATCTACTGACTTTACTGAAGTTAACTTTGATAATTTAGGAGAGGATTAAAATAACCCCACTCAAAAAAACAAGTGAAAGCCCTACCAATTGTTAGGGCTTTTTTCTTAACAACTCCCCTATTTTGTTGATAATTACATTAGTTTTCAAAGAGACTATTAGGGATTAGCATAGTACTTTTATAGCCGTAAAAATAGACTATAATTATGGGAAGAACAATTGCAATTACAAACCAAAAAGGAGGGGTAGGGAAAACAACAACTGCTATGAATTTAGCAGGGAGTTTAGGAGTGCTAGAAAAGAAAGTATTACTTGTTGATGCTGACCCACAAGCCAATGCTACATCAGGAGTAGGACACAACCCACAAGAAATAAAACAAGGAATATATGAATGTTTAATTGGAAATGTTATAGCTAAAGATTGTATACTTGAAACGAGAAACCCTAACCTTGATTTACTACCAGCAAATATTGATTTGGTAGGTGCCGAGCTAGAACTTGTAAACCTGGAAGAAAGAGAGTACAAGATGAAAAAAGTACTTGATCCTATACAAGATAATTACGATTATATTATTATTGATTGTGCTCCATCATTAGGGCTTTTAACTTTGAATGCTTTATCATCAGCAGATAGTGTAATAGTACCTATAC
>CAJQLK010000008.1 GCA_905479165.1 uncultured Flavobacteriales bacterium
CTTATGGCTTTCCTGAAATGAGTATACCTTCCAATAATCCAATGACTGTAGAAGGTGTATCATTAGGTGAAAAACTATTTAAAGATCCAATATTAAGTAGAGATAATACTCAAGCCTGTATAAATTGTCATCAACAAAACTTCTCTTTCTCAGACCCTAATCAATATAGCACAGGAATTGATAATATACAAGGAATAAGAAACGCATCCGCATTAATAAATATTGGCTGGAACACAAGCTACAATTGGGATGGCAGCTCTTTAACTTTAGAAGAACAAGCATTTGAACCAGTAAGTAATCCAATAGAGATGCATAATGACTGGAACGTGGTAGAATCAACGCTTAACTCACATGCTGATTATCCTACCCTTTTTAAGGAAGCATTTAATATTGATTATATTGATTCAAACTATGTAGTAATGGCTATAGCACAATTTGAAAGAACATTAATATCTGCAAATAGTAAATTTGACAAATATTTAAGAGGCGAAACACAACTTACAGCCTCTGAACTTGGTGGCTATGCAATTTTTAATTCAGAAAAAGGAGATTGTTTCCATTGCCATGGATCACAGATGTTTATGGATAATTTATTTCATAATAACGGATTAGATCTTGAACCATTTACTGATTTAGGTTTAGGTAAAATTACAAATAATGCGTCTGATAATGCAAAATTTAAAACTCCAACATTACGTAATACTGAGTTCTCAGCTCCGTATATGCATGATGGAAGATTTTCAACACTAGAAGAAGTAGTGGAACATTACAACTCAGGAGGAGAATACTCATTAACTGTTGATCCTTTAATGAAAAAACTAGGAGTTGGTTTACAATTGACAAATCAAGAAAAGCAAGATTTAGTTGCTTTTTTAAAAACACTTACTGATAGCGATTTTATCACAGAAAAATAATTAAGTATATATTACTCAATTATTTCAATAGATCTATATTTGCAACACTTTTATAATAAAATAACATGAGAAAAATTACACTTTTATTACTTTTACTTGTTTCAACTACTATAATTTTTGCTCAAGAAAACCATAAGAAATGTATTACTACTAAATTAGTAGAAGAAGAATTAAAAAATAATACTGACTATGTAGATGCTAGAAATAATTCAGGAAATATAAATTATAACTCCAACGAAAGAAAAACGAATACTATTCCTGTTGTTATTCATATCATTCACAGAACATCTCATGCGAATATTGGCTCTGGAACTAATATTCCAGATATTCAAATTGAAGATGCCTTAAGGATTTTGAATGAAGATTTTAGTAAAACAAATCCTGAATTCCCTAATCCACCAAGAAATACTTTTTTAAACTATTGGGGAAATCCAGAACTTGAGTTTTGCCTAGCAACAATAGATCCTGATGGAAATGCGACAAGTGGAGTGACAAGAACTGCAACAGCACAAACTAATTGGGATGCAGATAACAACACTGAATCAAATGCTATGAAACAAAATTCAAGCGGAGGGAAAGACAGCTGGGATCCTAAAAAATATTTAAATATTTGGGTTTGTGATTTAACCAATTCATCTGGATTTGGGCAAACATTAGGATATGCATATCTACCTGGATTATTAGCAGGTTTTGGTCAAAATGCTTGGAAAGACGGTTTAGTTGTAGACTATAGATATTTTGGAACAAATGGAATTGCAGCCTCTTCATCTGATGGGAAAACTGCAACACATGAAATAGGACATTACTTAGGTCTAAATCATACGTTTTCTGAAGATAACTACCCAACATTTAGCTGTTTAGATAATAATGGTAATACTATTTGTTGTGATAGAGATGGAGGTAATGTATTTGACACTCCTGCTACTGATGGGGTTTATTGGGGAAATGTAACTTCAACCACAAACAATAACACCTGTAATGATCTTGCTTATGCAAATACTTTCAATACAGATGTGTTAGATATGGATGAAAATTTTATGTCTTATTCAACTTCAACTTGGATGTTCTCTGAAGGTCAGGTAGATGTGATGATGACAACTTTAAATACATCTGAGAGCAATGGCGGTAGGTCAATATTAAAAAGCGGAACAGTTTCTACAAACTGCAGTGGTATTATATCTTCTACAACTAATATTATTAATCAAGAAATAAATATTTATCCTAATCCTAATAAAGGTAAACTAATCATTTCAACTTCCGATAAAATTACATCTATTTCAATCACCAATATAATTGGAAAAGAAGTTTTCTCACAGATAAAATTCAATGACAATTCGATAGATTTAAACTCTTTTAAAAATGGAGTTTATTTTGTGTCAATAAATACAAATAAAGGAGCAGTTACTAAAAAGATTATCCTTACAAAATGATGACTACAACTTCTATTAATATTGAGCAAGTTGATTTAGAATTACAAGAAATTGTACAAAAAGTCATCAGCAATATCAGAATCAATAAAGCTGAAGGGTTGTTATTTTATACTAAAGCTCCTCTTACCCTTTTAGGTAGTTTAGCGAATAGTATCAGAGAACAAAAAAATGGGAACAAAGTTTTTTTTAATAAGAATATCCATATTGAGCCAACTAATATCTGTGTATTTGACTGTAAATTTTGCGCATATTCTATAAAGGTAAGTAAGAAAGAAGATGCTTGGGAACTCTCAATTGATGAGATGGTTGATAAACTAAAAGCATATGAGAATAAAGATATTACTGAAGTACATTTAGTTGGAGGAGTGCATCCAAAAATGGGATTACATTATTTTATTGAACTCATAAAAAAGATAAAAAATATTCGACCAAATATACATGTCAAAGCTTTTACTGCAGTTGAACTTGAATACATGTGCCGAAAAGCAAAAGTAAGCTACAACGAGGGATTGCAAATGTTAAAAGATGCTGGTCAAGACTCCCTTCCCGGAGGTGGTGCTGAAATTTTTGACACTGAAATTAGAAATGAAATTTGTGCTGATAAATGTAACAGTGAAACTTGGTTAAAAATACATGAAACAGCTCATAACTTAGGAATGCCTTCAAATGCAACTATCCTTTATGGGCATATTGAAAAGCCAATCCATATTGTCGACCACTTAGATAGATTAAGAAATCTGCAAGATAAAACTGGAGGATTCAATACATTTATTCCATTAAAATACAGAAATGGAAACAATCAAATGTCACATATCAATGAAGTAGGAATTATTGAAGATGTACGACTTTATGCTTTTTCAAGAATTTACATGGATAATTTCAATCATTTAAAGGCTTATTGGCCTATGATTGGCAGGAATACTACTCAATCCTTACTTGCTTTTGGTGTTGATGATATTGATGGGACTATTGATGATACAACCAAAATTTACTCTATGGCTGGAGCTGAAGAGCAGAACCCTGCAATGAGCACTGAAGATATCGTAAAATTAATAAAAGGTGTTGGTCGAATTCCTATTGAAAGAGATACTGTTTACAATACGATTAAAGAACATTAAATTTTTTGATGAGCAGCATACTTACGCCACTTTGTAATTAATTCTTGCATATCATCTGCTAAATCCGAATCAAAGAAAACTTCCTTTTTAGTTGTAGGATGCTCAAAACCTAATGATTTTGCATGTAATGCTTGTCTAGTACAAATCTTAAAACAGTTTTGAACAAACTGCTTGTATTTTGTAAAAGTTGTTCCCTTTAGTATTGCATCACCACCATATTCTTCATCATTAAATAGTGGATGGCCAATTGATTTAAAATGAGCTCTAATTTGGTGTGTTCTTCCAGTTTCTAACTTACACTCAACAAGAGTAGTGTAACCGAAACGCTCCAAAACTTTATAATGTGAAACTGCATGTTTACCATATTCTCCACCAGGGAAAACATCCATTACTTTTCTATTTTTTAAACTTCTTCCAATATTTCCAGTAATAGTACCATCATCATCTTTTACATCTCCCCAAACTAAAGCAATATACCTTCTGTTCAAATCTCTATCTTCAAACTTCTTTGCTAAAATAGTCATGGCTCTCTCGGTTTTTGCAACAACCAAAATTCCTGAAGTGTTCTTGTCAATTCTATGAACCAATCCTGGCCTTTCTTCCTCGCCCATATTAGGTAAATTCTGAAAATGAAAAGCTAAAGCATTCACTAAGGTTCCATCATAATTCCCAAAACCAGGATGAACAACCATACCAGCTTCCTTATTTACAATCAATAAATCATCATCCTCATAATTAATTATTATAGGAATATCTTGAGGTAAAAGTTCATTCTTTTCTTTAGGATAATCAAGTACGATTGTAACAATATCACCACCCTTTACTTTATGGTTTGATTTTACAACATTATCATTTACTCTTACATTTCCTGCTTTTACAGATTGCTGGATTTTATTACGTGTAGCAAATTCAATAAAATTTATTAAAAATCGATCAACTCTTAAAGGATTTTGACCTTTATCAGCGATAAATTTAAAGTGCTCAAATTCTTTATTCTTGCCCATTATTTTACAATAATTTTTTGAAAACTTCTATTTTCTGAATTCTCAACTTCTACAATATAAATTGCTGATGCTAAATTATCTATATTGAATCTATTAAGTATTGTCTTAGATGTATTTCTCTTTATTAGAACACCCTGTATGCTATAAATTGAAATTACATTTTCTTGCTTATTAGTTTCAATAAATAATTCTGACGTTGCAGGATTTGGGTAGAGTTTAAAATCATCTACAAGATCTTCTGAAGATAATATTATTGGATCTTTGCTCACAACTGGTCTTAACATCCAAGCACCAGGGTAAGAAGAATTATTCCAACCACTTCCAATATTATAAAACATATAATCATTAGCAGTATTATTTTTATCCAAACCTATATTTAACAAATCATCAGTTGTTTGCTCCCATCCAATGTAAATAACCCCACTAACTAAGAAAGGAGTATCAATAATATAAGTATGGAATTTGCCCTTTTCAGTATGCACAGGATAAACAGTTTGCGTATAAAGAGTATCTCCAGGTTGGCCGTTATTATTATTCCAAATTATTAGCTCAAAAGGAATATCGCTTACAGTATCTAACATTTGTGGAAAGTACATTTGTACTGCTCTAAGCTTTTCATCTGGACGGTTTAGTTTAAATTGATAAGCAATTTTAGCCCCATTAAGACTCAAACCATAAGCTGATTCTGCTATACCATCATCATATGCAAAATGATGATGAAATTTCTGAATATGATAAAGCGTGTCATTATTTTTATAATCTGAAAATGATGTTCCTATAATATTTTGAATTAGAAAAGATATTGTATCAGCTTGATTAGAAGAGAAAATTGCACTACTAATGTCAATTGGTGGATTCTGAAAAGAAAAGTTTCCAATAGTATCAAAATCAAGAACACTTACATTTCTACTAATTCCTGAAGATGGGTAATGTGTGATTAGATTAAAATTTTCAAAAACATTATACTGATAATCTACATTCTTACTAGCATCATTATTTCTTAATAAAATATCTATTGAATCTTTTAATTCAATTAACATATCATCCTGAAAATGCGTCCAGGGCATTTGAGTATATCTCTTTAAAAATGAAGGAGAATTATAAACAAAGGAAACATCATTAAGCTCATTAACATCGTTTGGATTTACAAACTCATCAATCTTAATATAATCAATATGCCAATGATCAAAGTTACCAGAAATAGTTGCGTAATTCCTAAATCTAAATTGAAAATCATTTGTCAAAAAAATTGCACTATCAATTACAATCAAAACTTTTTCAAATTCAGTCATTGCTTGTCCTGATGCTTCCCAAATTTGAACCCATCCAGCATCACTCAAAAATTCTAAAACCAATTTATCTTGAGATTGAGGAGCATCTCCTATTCCCTCTCCTTGATAATAAAACAGGAAATATGCAGAATCAATTCCGGAAAGATCAATTTCCTTTGACAGTAAAGTGTCTGAAGGTTCAGATGAAGTTGAAGGATAGAAATCTCTTGCAAGTCCCTTTTCATTCAACCCATCAAAAGTAGCAACACCAATAGTGGGAGGATTAATTGGGTAAGTCCTATTAACAAATACGGAACTTTGCTCCCATAAATCTGGATTAACTTGTGAAAAATCATATGAAAAATCGTCAATAAATGGTAATGAAATTATTAACTTACTTGAAGTATTTTCAAGCTTATATCCCTTCAAAATAGCATTTGAAACTAAATCAGAAACGACTTCCTGTGAAAAAAGTAAAGTTGGAAAAAAAAGGAAAATTAAGCAATTTTTCATCTCAAAAAGTGTCATTTTTTGATACTTCAAAATATAAATCCAATGCAGAACCAATACTAATTTCTTTCCCATCAGTATAAGTGGGATATTGCTTATAAATTGTAGCAGAATTAGAATCCACAACAGCAGGATTAAAATATTCTAAACCAATATTTAAAGAAGTTGACTTTAAAATAATATTAGCTTCAGTTTTTAATAAACCAATAAGATTTGGTACTAATATCTTTTCGTTACTCAACCCTTTACCAACTACCAAATCAACAGTAGTTCCATGATATAGTTCCTGACCAATCTCAATATTAATTCCATTCACTTTATAGTTCAAAATTTTGTTTGTTGCAAGATCTGAGCGATAAATCAACTTTCCAACTTCTAATCCATTTATTTTTAAATTTCTAACTGCCTGCCTCAAAGTTAAATCATAAATATCAGGAAAATAAACTTTACGAGTCTGTAAAGAATTTATTGTTAAATAAATCTTTCTATTTTGTTTTACTTTCGTATTTGGTAAAGGATCTTGATTTACAACAACTCCTTTTAGTTTTGATTTATCAAAAATTGAATCAATTATCTCATATCTCAAGCCATAAGAGTAAACTAATGAATCTAAAGACGATATTTCAATATCAAAAAGAACAGGAACAAGAATAAAATCATCATGATTAGTGTAAATTGTAAGGTATTTTAACCATCCTACAAAAAGTAAAATAAGTACAAAACCAGCCAAAAATACGTTTTTATAAAATTTCTTATCTTTAAATAACTTAAACATTTGAGAGTATTTATTTTGCTTAAAACTACTGACAAATATAAAAATTATCAGTGCAAAGGTGTTTGTTAAACAATAAATATTTTGTTAGTTTGTTTTACTATTTACAGCATGGAAAATATAGCAATTTTATCAGGAGGAGATTCTGCAGAGTACAACATTTCACTACTTAGTGCAAATACAGTTTTAAAGCATCTTAACAAATCAAAATACAGAGGATTTATAGTTCATATAAGAGATAATTCATTTCAAGTTTTATTTGATGGAATGAAGATACCAATTAGAAAGGAAGATTTTTCATTTACATTAAAAGGAGAGAAGATTTCCTTTTCCAAAGTATTTATGGCATTGCATGGTCCACCAGCTGAAAATGGAGAAATACAACCCTATTTTGATAATCTAAAAATTCCATATACCGCATGTAGTACTGAAGTTTCATCTCTAACATTTGATAAATTTAAATGCAATAAAAAATTGTCAGATTTAGGCTTTAAGTGTGCGCAATCTATAATACATGAAAAAGGTGCAAATATTAAAACTGATTCAATAATTAAGGAAGTAAAAATTCCTTGCTTTGTAAAGCCAAATGGTGCAGGATCAAGTTACGGAATATCTAAAGTTAATAAAGAAACTGAACTAGTTAATGCAATAAATAAAGCATCAGAACATGGTAATGAAGTTTTAATTGAAAGTTTTATAGATGGAACAGAGATAAGTTGTGGTGTTTATTTTGATGGAATTAATATCACAGCACTACCAATTACTGAAATTGTAAGTGAAAATGATTTTTTTGATTATGAAGCAAAATATGAAGGTAAATCAGAAGAAATTACACCTGCAAGAATTAATAGTAAGCTAACATTAGAGATTCAAAAAACTAGTATATCAATTTATGAAAAGATGCAATTAGAAGGAATCTGCAGAATTGACTATATTATACAAGAGGATATCCCTTTTATTATTGAAATAAATACAATCCCAGGATTATCAGAAGAAAGTATTATTCCAAAACAATTAAAAACTGCTAACATTAGCCTTTCAGAAGTTTTTGATATGTATTTATCTAACATTAATTAATTAAATATATTTGTAGCCTAATCTACATCAAACTATGAGTGATAAAACAAATGATGAAAAGCTAAGAATCTTACAAGAAAGATTAGCTCAAATAAAACAAAAGCAAAAAACTCCAGTCCAAACAAGAAATCAGAGAGAGAAAGTTATTGAGATTGCAACTCCTCAAGATGAAGTACTTCAGAAAGGAAGTAACCCAAAGACATTTAGATGGTTAAAATATGTATTGTTTATTGGAGTGATTGGATACGGTTCATTCTATGCTTACAATAATATTAATTTATCTAATCTAACTTCATCTAAAGAAATTACTGAAGAACCAAAAAAATTCGTTCTAGAATATAATTTAAATCTTAAAGGTGATAACATTAGTATAATTTCATCTTTTAAAGATGAAAATTCTGCTAAAGCAATGGTAAACGATTTAAAAGTAAAAGGCTATAAGTGTGATTATTTTTATTTACCTAATAAATCAAATAGCATAGAGGAATTATATAAAGTATATATAGGCCCTTATGAAAATAAACAAGAAACTAATCAATGGATAGAAAATATTGATTTAGAATTTGAGATTATACAACTATAAATTTTAAGAATACATATAAAAAATCAGTAATTTGAGTGGGTTTTTTATTATCTAATAGTTAGTGTTATTTAGCGTAACTAATTGCTCTAGTTTCTCTAATTACAGTTACTTTAACTTGTCCTGGATAAGTCATTTCATTTTGAATTTTATCAGAAATTTGGAAAGCTAATTTTGAAGCCTCATCATCAGTAACTTTTTCGCTTTCTACAACAACCCTTAACTCTCTACCAGCCTGTATTGCATATGACTTAAGCACACCAGGGTAAGTTATTGCCGTCTCTTCAAGTTCCTTAATACGCTTAATATATTGGTCAGCCATTGCCCTTCTCGCTCCAGGTCTTGCTCCAGAAACACCATCACAAACTTGCACTAAAGGTGAAATTAAATTTGTCATTTCCACTTCATCATGATGGGCTCCAATTGCATTGCAAACCTCAGGTTTTTCTCCATATTTCTCAGCTAATTTCATGCCAATAATAGCATGTGGAGTTTCTGCATCATCAGGTGAAACTTTTCCAATATCATGTAATAATCCTGCTCTTTTAGCATATTTAGTATTCAAGCCTAATTCAGCAGCCATAGTCGCACACATATTAGCTGTTTCTCGAGAATGCTGCAACAAATTCTGACCA
>CAJQLK010000009.1 GCA_905479165.1 uncultured Flavobacteriales bacterium
CTTGTCCTTTATATAATTCAGTACCAGGAGAAACAAAAAACCTTCCTCTATCTTGTAATTTTCCAATTGAGAATGCTGTTGCACTTCCTGTTTCTTTTGAAATTAATGAGCCTTTCATTCTTTCAGTAATATCTCCTTTAAAAGGGCCGTATTCTCTAAACCTATGCGTCATAATTGCATTTCCAGCAGTTGCAGTTAGAATATTGTTTCTTAATCCAATTAACCCTCTTGATGGTATATCAAACTCTAAATGTTGTAAATCACCTTTTGGCTCCATTACTAACATGTCCCCTTTCTTCTGGGTAACTAACTCAATAGCTTTTCCTGAAAACTCAGCAGGAACATCAATAACTAATGTTTCCATTGGTTCGTGTTTTTTCCCATCAATTTCTTTTATAAGAACTTGTGGTTTTCCTACTTGAAACTCAAACCCCTCTCTTCTCATTGTTTCAATTAGTACTGATAAATGAAGAATACCTCTTCCAAATACATTAAACTTATCTTCAGATGTTCCATCTTCAATTCTAAGTGCTAAATTCTTTTCTAATTCTTGGTACAATCTATCTCTTAAGTGCCTTGAAGTACAAAACTTTCCTTCTTTACCAAAAAATGGAGAGTTGTTAATTGTAAACAACATACTCATAGTTGGCTCATCAATTGAAATTCTTGGTAATTCTTCAGGGTTTTCGAAATCTGCTAGTGTATCTCCAATCTCAAAATCTTCTAAACCAACAATAGAGCAAATATCTCCAGATCGAGCAGTTTTTACTTGAATCTTACCCATTCCTTCAAATACATGAAGTTCTTTAATTTTTACTTGCTTTTTAACGCCTTCAGCTTTGCAGAGCATGTAAGTTTTTCCTTCTTCTAAGTCTCCTCTGAAAATACGACCAATAGCAATTCTTCCAACAAACTTAGAGTAATCTAATGATGTAATCTGCATTTGAGGAGTCCCTTCATTATATGGTGCTTCAGGTATTTCTGAAATCACAGTATCTAGTAAAGGTAAAATATTATCTGTTTTATTTTGCCAATCTAAACTCATCCATCCTTCTTTTGATGAGCCAAAAATAGTCACAAAATCTAATTGATCTTCTGTTGCATCAAGATTGAACATTAAGTCAAAAACATCATCTTGAACTAAATCAGGAGTACAATTTTCTTTATCTACTTTATTTACAACAACAATAGGTTTTAATCCTAATTCAATAGCTTTTCCAAGTACAAATCTAGTTTGAGGCATTGCTCCTTCAAATGCATCAACTAATAATAAAACACCATCAGCCATTTTAAGTACACGCTCTACTTCTCCTCCAAAATCAGCATGCCCAGGAGTATCAATTACATTAATTTTCACATCCTTATAAGTAACAGATACATTTTTAGATAGGATAGTAATTCCTCTTTCCCTTTCTAAATCATTATTATCTAATAATAATTCTGTTCTTTCTTTACGATCATCTAGCACCTTACATTGGTCGATAATTTTATCAACTAAGGTAGTTTTTCCATGGTCCACATGTGCAATAATAGCAATATTTCTGATTGATTTCATATTATGATTTTAAAGGCGGCAAAAATACTCTTATTTTTCTCTTAAATTAGAAAAGACCGACAAATGTCAGTCTTTTCTTTTATTTTTCTTTCAAGTTATTTTTTAATGATTATGTCCTTTATGAGGATCGTCTCCTACTTCTAAAATCTCTAATAATTCTACTTCAAAAATAAGTGTTGCATTTGGAGGAATTATACCTCCCGCTCCTCTTGAACCATATGCTAAGTTCGGTGGTATAATAAAAGTTGCCTTTCCTCCTACTTTTAATAATGCAATTCCTTCATCCCAACCTGGAATAACTCTTCCTTCTCCTAAAGGAAATTCAATTGGCGCATTTCTATCATGTGATGAGTCAAATTTAGTTCCATCAGTAAGTTTACCAGTATAATGTACTGAAACAGTTTTACCTGCAGTTGCTTGTTGTCCTTCCCCATCTTTTATCATAAAATAAGCTAAACCACTATTAGTGAAAGTAGCGCCTTCAGTTAGCTTTTTAGCCGCCTCTGCAACTTTTATAGCTTTCTCAGCATTTGCTTTTTCAATATCAGCTTGTGCAGATTTAAAAATTGCAGGTGCATCAAATGATTTAGCGGACTCACCTTCTCTAATAATTTTAACAGAATTCATTATATCATCTTGTTCAATTGAATTTACTACATCCATTCCTTCAACTACATGTCCAAAAACTGTATGCTTTCCATCAAGCCAAGGTGTTTCTTTATGAGTAATAAAAAATTGACTTCCATTTGTTGCAGGTCCTGAATTTGCCATTGATAAAACTCCACCTTTATCATGTTTTAAATCTGCACGAAATTCATCAGCAAACTTATATCCAGGATCACCCATTCCACTTCCTTCAGGGCAACCTCCTTGTACCATAAAATCAGCAATTACTCTGTGGAATTTTAATCCATCATAGTAAGGAGTTCCTAAGTCTTTTTTCTTGTTTTCCATTGTTCCTTCAGATAGCGCTACAAAGTTAGCTACTGTAAGTGGAGTTTTTTCATATTCTAATTGAATTAAAATTTCTCCTTTTGTTGTTTTGATTTTTGCGTACATACCGTTTTCTAAATTTGATTTATTATCATTGTTATTAAATTGTGTTCCTACTAGTAAAGCTAGTCCTAAAAGTATTGCATTCATTGTTTAATTATTTTGATTATTTAATTCTATTTTGTTATGGTTTATTATTTTTTCAACTATCTTAATTGTATCATTTACAGACACTTCAGATATTCCACCTGAAGCATTAATATGCCCACCTCCACCAAAGTATTTATTTGCTATCTCATTTACTTTAAAGTTTCCTTTTGAGCGCAAAGAAAGCTTTACCATTCCATCTTTTTCAGCTATAAATACTGCAAAAACAATACCTTTTATTGCTAATGCATAATTCACTACCCCTTCAGTATCTCCTTTTTTAAAATTAAATTGCTCTAATTCCTCAGCAGTTAACGAGATTATTGCACTATTATTTTCTGGGTAAAGCAATAATTTCTTATTTAAGCAATACCCTAAAATTTTCATCCTATTTGCTGATGAATTATCATAAATTAAATCATGAATCTTAGCGTTTTCTGCCCCAGTAGCTATAAGTTTTGCAATAATATGATGTGTTTTTGCAGTTGTACTAGAATACTTAAAACTACCAGTATCCGTCATTATACCAACATACAAACATTCAGCAATTTCTTTATTGATGTGTTTAGTTAAATCCATAGCATCAATAACTTCATAAAGAAGTTGTGCAGTAGAACAAGCAGTAGTATCACTAATAATAATATCAGCAATTTCCATATCAGGATCTTGATGATGATCAATAAGAATCTTTGTTGCATTAGAATTACTTATAGTATCAGCAAAATCAGCAATCCTACTTATATGGCTAAAATCTAATAAAAAAATTAAATCAGCATTTTCTGTAATCTGATTTGCTTCTTTCTCATTATCTTCAAAAACAATTACATCTTTATTTCCTGGCAGCCAATGTAAGAAATCTGCATAACTGTTAGGAGTAATGACATGTATATTATGCCTCAATTGCCTTAACAAGTGCATCAATCCAAGAGAAGATCCCATAGCATCTCCATCTGGTCCTCTGTGTGTTGTAATTACAATTTTTTTAGGTGTTGTAAGTAAGTTTTTTAGCTTTAAAGCATTTTCTTTCATAATGACGCAAAAATAGTAAAAGAAATAACACTAGGTTTTGATTAAAATTCTAATTTTGCAGCCCTTAATAATAAACATAAAAATAAGATGGGAAACATTACATTTACAATGATTAAGCCAGAGGCTGTTGCAGCTAACAATATTGGTGGTATTTTAAACATGATTGAAGAAGGTGGATTTAGAATTGTTGCTTTGAAAAAAGTGCAATTATCTGCTGAGCGTGCTGGTGAGTTTTATGCAGTACATAACGAAAGACCTTTTTATGGTGAGTTGGTTAACTATATGAGTGGAGGTCCTATTATTGCGGCTATTTTAGAAAAAGATAATGCTGTTGCAGATTTTAGAACTTTAATTGGTGCGACTAACCCTTCTGAAGCTGTTGAAGGAACAATTAGGAAAAAGTACGCAACTTCTCTTGCTGAGAATGCTGTGCATGGTTCTGATTCTGACGAAAATGCTAATATTGAAGCTAATTTTCATTTCTCATACGAGGAAAGATTCTAAACTTTAATTTGGTAATACTTAACAAAAGCCTCTTTAATCGGAGGTTTTTGTTGTTTTTATCTACTTCAAAACAATGTTAGTTAAAAGTTTTTTTCCTAAGCGATTATTTATCTGACTAATAAATTCAGATTTTTTATAACTAAGTTCATTTCTAACAACAGCTGATTTCAACTTAACATATAGAGTGCCTTTGTATATTTTTTGATCAGCAACATATTTGCAGATTTGCTTTCCGATTATTTCTTCCCAGACTTGTAATGCATCTAATTCATCTAGTTTACCTGCAAGTTTTGGGTTTTTCATCAATTTCTTAATGATATCACCTATTACTCTATTGTTGTTACCTCTCATTATTCATACTTCCTTTATCAATTTTAAATATACTAAATTTTATCCCTGCTTTTTGCAGTATCTCCTCACTCCTTTCTATGTGAGTATCTGTAATAAAAACTTGTCCGAATACATTTTTATCAACAAAACCTATTAGTTTTAATATTCGATTGTCATCAAGTTTATCAAAGATATCATCTAAAAGCAAAATGGGCTTGAATCCTATTTGTTGTTTTATAAAATCAAACTGAGCTAGTTTCAATGCGATTAGAAAAGATTTTTGTTGTCCCTGTGAGCCAATCTTTTTAATTGAATAGCTATTCATTGTAAAGGCAATATCATCTTTATGAGTACCAACTTGGGTGTAAGTACTTATCCTGTCTTTTTGCTGGCTTTCATTTAGTAATTTATTAAAATCTACATCATTTAACTGAGATTTATAGTCAAGCCCTACTTTTTCGTTTCCTAAAGATATTTCTTTGTAATAATGATTGAAAACGGGTGTTAGTTCTTTTAAAAAACTAGTACGTTCTTTATGTATTATATTCCCATGCTCTAAAAGTTGTTTATCATATATCTCAAGAGCTATTGCATCAAAAATACCTTTATCATTAAACTGTTTAAGTAGTGCATTCCTCTGCTTAAGTGCTTTATTGTATTGTATCAATACTTGAAGGTAACTTTGTCTATATTGTGCTATACTACTGTCAAGATATCTTCTTCTTACTTCACTCCCTTCTAGTATCAGATTGGTGTCTGTTGGAGATATAATAACTATTGGAAACTGACCAATATGTTCTGAAAATCTTTTGTACTTTTTTTTATTCTTCTGAATATTTTTTCCTTCACCATCTTTATGGTTGCATTGTATTTCAGATTGATTCCCATTTATATCAAAAACACCTTTTATCATAAAATAATCAGAATTAAATTGAATATTTTGGCTGTCAATATGATTAAAATAACTTTTAGTTTGCGATAAATAGTGTATGGCATCAAGGATGTTTGTTTTCCCAGCACCATTATCGCCAACAAAGCAACTTACTTTATTTGTAAAAGTAAAATAACTTTCGTTATGGTTTTTAAACTGATGTAGTTGAAGGTTTTTTAAAAACAATGTGCTATTTCTTTGATGATTTACTACTAATAAAAACAATCCTACATATAAAAACGGATTACTTTTTAAAAAAACTTATATTTGCGCTCCAAAAATAAGATTATAATGGCCAATAAAAACAAAACAGAAGACCAATTTGCTCAGATTGAAGAAACACTTTCAAAAACAGAGCAATTTATTGAAGAAAATCAGAAAATTTTAATGACTATAATAGGTGCTATTGTAGGTATTGTCGCTTTATTTAGTGTTTACCAGAACTTTTACATTGAGCCAATGGAAAAAGAAGCTCAAGCAGAAATGTACATGGCTGAACTTTATTTTCAAAAAGATTCCTTTAACTTAGCGCTTAATGGTGATGGCCAGTATTTAGGGTTCTTAGACATTGCTAATGATTACAGTTCAACTAATGTTGGTCAATTAGCTAATTACTATTCTGGCTTGTCTTATTTAAATACTGCTGATTATGATAAAGCTATTGAGTATTTAGATGATTTTTCTTCTGATGATATTATTTTATCATCTTTAGCTCTTGGTTGTATGGGAGATGCTTATATGGAACTTGGAGATACTGATGCTGCACTTAATGCTTATGCTGATGCAGTTAATAATTCAGCTAATGATTTTACAGCTCCAAGATATATGATGAAGCAAGCAATGATTTATACTTCTATTGGAGATAATAATAAAGCTTTAGATTTATTTAAGGCAATTCAATCTGATTATAAAACCTCTCGTGAAGCAAATGGTATTGAAAAATATATTGCAAGAGTAGATTAAAAAGCTAATATGGTAACTAAAAATACTAATCTTTCTACTTTTATTAAGGAAGATGTACCTAATGCAAAAGGTTTTTCCATTGGTATTGTTGTTTCTGAGTGGAATTCTAATATTACTAATAATCTTTATAAAGGTGCGTTTGATACTCTTGTTGAATGTGGAGTTAACAAAGAAGATATAACAAGGTATGATGTTCCTGGAAGTTATGAAATGGTTTTTGGAGCTAAAATTGCTTCAAAGGATAACCCTGATGCAATTATCTGTTTAGGAAGCGTTATTCAAGGAGAAACAAAACATTTCGATTTTGTGTGTAATGCTGTAGCTATGGGAATAAAAGATTTAAACATCAGTTTGGATATCCCAGTGATCTTTGGCGTATTGACTGATAACACTATGGAACAGGCAGTAAATCGCTCAGGAGGTAATCAGGGAAATAAAGGAGTTGAATCTGCTATTACTGCTATAAAAATGGCTGATTTAAATAAGTAAATTTTTCTTTTACTTTTTGTTTCTTAAAAGGTAAAAATTTTTAAGTTTGCAGCCCAATTTACAATGGTCGAGTAGCTCAGCTGGATAGAGCATCTGCCTTCTAAGCAGACGGTCACAGGTTCGAATCCTGTCTCGATCACTTTAGTAAAGAAAGCCTGCCTTTTCGGTAGGCTTTCTTAATTAATAAGCTTTCATTACATCTATAAAATAAAAAAACCCAAACATTTTTGTTTGGGTTTTGCGGAGAGAGAGGGATTCGAACCCCCGGTACATTGCTGTACAATGGTTTTCAAGACCACCGCATTCGACCACTCTGCCATCTCTCCAAATACGGACTGCAAAAATAAAAATATTTTCAGTTCAGCAGTAGATTATATTATTTATTTTAAATTGATAAATTAAAGATTGCATAAAGTTGATTTCTATCTATTTACTTAAGGTAATTCGTTTTTCTACTTTGCCATTTCTGTAAATGTAAAATAAAACACCTTTGTAATTTTGATTAACTTCCCTCCCATAGATATCTATTATAGAAATAAGATCATCCTTATTAAAACTTACTTCATCTAATGAAGTGTAATTGCAATCAATACTGAAAAAATGTTGCGCATCTATATTTTGAATGTTCCAATTATTAGCCACTGATGTGTCGCAAACTTGAATACACTCAAGGTTTAGATTTCCTTTGCTATAGAATGTTGTGATATTGCAATTGTTACTTATATCTAAATTATTAAGGTTATTACTGTAAGCTGCTGGTTGTGAACTTACATTACCAATATTTAGAACAACTAGATTTGGATTGTCATTTAAGTTAATATTTTGAAGGTTATTATTGTAGCAACTAAGCCATTCTAAAGAATAATTATTGGCTAAATCAATAGTATTTATTTCATTGTTTTGGCACCTTAGGGCGTATAAATCTAACATAGACACATCTAAGTTTGTTAAATCATTCTCTCCACAGAATAAATATCCTAAATATATATTATTTGATAGATCAAGAGTTGTAAGCTTATTGTTTGAACATTCCAAAGAGTCAATAGCAGGATTTCCTGTTAAAATTAGCTCAGTAATATTATTTGAATTACACTGAAGTATTTTTAATGAAAACAAACTATCAATCATCAATACCTCTATAGAATCCGCTTCACAAACAATATGCTTTAAGTATTGATTATAATTAAGATTAAGTGTATCCAAATTATTATTTGAACAATCTAGATATTGTAAATTGTAAAAATCTTCTATTCCACTAAGGTCAGAAATTTCAAAGTTAGTATAACCACTTATTATAAGAGTATCAATACTAGAAACACTATCTGTTAATACTCGACCATTATGCAGATTATCATAACCTAAATTAATTAGATGTTCCTCAAAAATTGAATCTGGGATGAAAGTTATTTGAGCGCTAAGTGTATGGGCTGCAAAAAAAAGAAAAGCTAAGAATCTAGTTTTCATAATATAAATTTAAGTAATGCAAAGATAATTAAAAATAGACTAGAATAATTATACATTTGCAGGCATGATGACAAAGTTTTTCTATTACCTTTTAATTTTACCTCTTTCCTTACTTCCCTATCCTTTGCTTTATCTGCTTTCTGACATTATTTTCTTAATAATGTATCGTGTAATAGGTTATAGAAAAGAGGTAGTTTTTACCAATCTTAGAAACTCTTTTCCTAATAAAAGTAAGCACGAACTAAAGAAAATAATGAGTGATTTTTATCGACACTTATGCGACATAATAATGGAAAGTGTAAAGGGCTTTACCATCTCAGAAAAACAATTAAGGAAGCGCCTAATTATTAAAAACCCTGAATTTAGTAATTACTATGCAGATAAAGGACAAAGCATTATTTTTGTTGGAGGGCATTATAACAATTGGGAAATATGTGCACAGGCATTTGCTTTGTATTCCAACCATAAATGTATAGGGATTTACAAGCCACTTAGTAATGCTTTAATAAATGATAAAATTTATACTTCTCGCTCAAAATACGGGATGCATTTAATTTCAATGAAGCAAACCAAAAAATCATTTGAGTATGGAGATGAGCCTAAAGCAATTGTATTTGGTTCGGACCAAAATCCTGCAAACCCAAAAAGAGCGCATTGGGTACAGTTCCTAAACCAAGACACAGGAGTTCTTTTTGGAGTAGAAAGATATGCCAAAGAATACGATTGGCCAGTAGTATTTGTAAGTATCAGTAAAGCAAAAAGAGGATATTATGAGGTAGAATACTCTTTGGTTACTGACAATCCTAATGAAGAGCCTCACGGGAAAATAACGGAAGATTTTACAAAAAGATTAGAACAAGATATAATAAACCAACCACAATATTGGTTATGGTCTCATAAAAGATGGAAACACAAAAGATAAAAATAGCAGTTGTAGTGCTTAATTGGAATGGAAAGAGTTGGTTAGAAAAATTCTTACCAACCTTGGTTAATCATAGCAAAGAAGCTACAGTTTTTATAACTGACAATGCCTCAACTGATGGATCAGTTTCTTTTGTTAAAGATAACTTCCCAAGTGTTAAAGTAATTGTAAATGCTAAAAATGGTGGCTATGCTAAAGGATATAATGATGCTTTAAAGCAAATTGATGCTGAATATTTTGTACTAATCAATTCTGATATTGAAGTAACTGATGGATGGCTCTCTCCTATTATTAGTTTAATGGATAGTGACAAACAGATTGCTTCCTGTCAACCTAAAATACTAGATTATAATAGCAAAACTAAGTTTGAATATGCTGGAGCTAGTGGTGGTTTTATCGATAATTTAGGCTACCCGTTTTGTAGAGGAAGAATATTTGATTTTTTAGAAGAAGATAAAGGACAATACAATGATGCAACAGAAGTATTCTGGGCAACTGGTGCTTGTATTTTTGTAAGGGCTGATTCATTTTGGGAAGTTGGTGGATTTGATGCTGATTTTTTTGCTCACCAAGAGGAAATTGATCTTTGCTGGAGAATGAAGAGTAAGGGTCATAAAATTATGGTTGAGCCAAAGTCTATTGTTTATCATGTTGGCGGAGGTACACTTGATGCAGGCTCTCCTTTTAAAACACATCTGAATTTTAGGAATAACCTAAAAATGCTTTTTAAGAACTTACCACTACCCTATTTATTTTTTATTATCCCTATTAGGTTAGTTCTAGATGGGGTGGCTGCTCTTACATTCTTAAACAAGCCAAAAGGAAT
>CAJQLK010000010.1 GCA_905479165.1 uncultured Flavobacteriales bacterium
TCAAGTGATAATGAATAAACTTCAAACCCATTTCCCTTATCAAATTTAGTTTTGTTGAATTTTCTGTATGCATCTACAATATTCGGATTTTCTCTTCTACAAGGTCCGCACCAACTTGCCCAAAAATCAATAAGGACTAGTTTTCCCTTTAATGAAGATAACTTCATTTTATTTCCTGTTGGATTGTTATATTCGAGTTCAGGAGCAATGTCTCCTATTTTTAATCCTACTTCTTGTGCTGAAGCAACTGATGTAAGTATGCTAAAAATAATTATTAATATTTTATTCATTAATCTATTCTTGTAATTTGTGCTCCAATAGCATTTAATCTTGTGTCAATATTTTGATATCCTCTATCAATTTGCTCAATGTTGTGTATTGTGCTTTCTCCATCAGCAGCAAGTGCAGCTAATAATAATGAAACTCCAGCTCTAATATCAGGAGAGGTCATGGTTGTTGCTTTAAATTGATACTCATGATCTAGTCCAATAACTGTTGCTCTATGAGGATCGCATAGAATAATTTGAGCTCCTATATCAATCAATTTATCCACAAAGAATAATCTTGATTCAAACATTTTTTGGTGTATTAGTACAGATCCTTTAGCTTGAGATGCAACAACTAATATAATTGACAACAAATCAGGTGTAAATCCTGGCCAAGGAGCATCTGAAATAGTTAAAATTGAACCATCAATAAAGGATTGTATTTCATAACTATCTTGTGAAGGAATATAAATATCATCTCCTCTTCTTTCCATTTTGACTCCTAATTTTGCAAAAACAGACGGGATTAATCCTAACTCATTATAAGCTACATTTTTAATAGTAATCTCTGATTTTGTAATTGCAGCTAAGCCTATAAAAGACCCTATTTCAATCATATCAGGAAGTATTCTGTGCGTACATCCTCCAAGATATTCTACACCTTCAATGTGTAACAAATTAGAGCCAACACCAGTAATTTTAGCCCCCATTGAATTTAACATTTTGCATAATTGTTGCAAGTAAGGTTCGCAAGCAGCATTGTAAATGCTCGTTTTTCCTTTCGCCATTACGGCTGTCATTACAATGTTTGCAGTTCCAGTAACTGATGCTTCATCAAGTAACATATCTGCCCCTTTTAGCGCATCAGCAGTTACTCGGTAGAACTGTTCTTTACTGTCATATACAAATTTAGCGCCTAGATTTTCAAAGCCAATAAAGTGTGTGTCTAATCTTCTTCTTCCGATTTTATCGCCACCAGGCTTTGGAATATATCCTTTTCCGTATCGAGCTAAAAGAGGGCCTACTATCATAATTGAACCTCTAATTCGACTACTTTTTGTTTTATAATCTTCTGATGACAAATAATCAACATCAACATTATCGGCTTTAAAAGTATAAGTTGATTCATCAAGTTTATTTACGGTTACATTTAAGTCGCGCAACAAATCAATTAAGATATTTACATCACGAATGTTCGGCACATTTTCCATTCTTACTTCCTCAGGAGTAAGTAATACGGCACACAGAACTTGCAATGCCTCATTTTTTGCCCCTTGCGGATGTAAATCTCCTTTTAGTTTTATTCCTCCTTTTACTTTAAATGTAGCCATTTAGTAATTCTTTTTATAATTCTTTTTATAATTTTTCTTCTTCCCGTTATTCTTTTTATTGCTGTTAGCACCTCCTTGCCTTACGGATGCTGAACGAATAAATTCAAAATCATCAGCAAGTTTTAACTCATCATTAGACATTTGCTTAAGATGCAAACGAATAATGTTATTATCCACTGAACTTTCATTAAATAAAATGTAAGATTTTTTCATCTGATTAGCAATCATCCCAGTCATAATTTCTTTTTCAGAGCCCTCCATTTTCATAGCCGTTTTTATCATTGTAGGGATTGTATTTCCGTAATATGAGAAACGAATTTTATTGCTAGGATAGGTCATTGGCTCTGGTTTTTCTTCTAACTTTTCAGCCTCTGGTTTAGGGTAAGGTGATTTTATATCAAGTTTAAAATCAGACATTATATGCAAGTGATCCCAAAGCTTATGAGTAAATTCCTTTACATCTCGCAAGTGAGGATTCATTTGTCCCATAAATGCAATGATTGCATCTACACATTTTTGTTGTTCTACTTTATCAGTTAATCTGGTAGCGTGATTAATCATTTTATGAACATGCCTTCCGTATTCAGGTATCGTTAGATGCTCTCTCTTAGTGTTGTATTCCATGAAAATATATTTGCAGCAAAAGTAATAAAAAAAGCCCACCAAATTGGTGAGCTTTTGTCTAATCTCTAACATCTATATGCTAGTATCTATTTCTAAAATCCTAAAGTAAGTCCTAAAAGATAATTTCTTGTTGCTTCAGGAAAATAAGCAGCCATATTGTAACCTCTTTCGCTATCAGCATTTACATAATGATCGTATTCTCTAGGATCATAACCATCAGAAACAAAACGATACACCCAAGCATTGCTTACATATTTGTTGTCTAATAAGTTGTTTACTTGTAAGGTAAGCTTTGCAGTTTTAAATATTTTACTGTCCCAATCATAAGCTAATCTTAAATTGTTTACTAAATAATCATCTAATTTTCTATCATCAGAAGAAGTGTTATCAATAAATTGCTCCCCAACATATTTGCTTATAAAATCAAGACTGATATTTTTATCTACTTTATAATTGAAAATTGAAGCCCAAATAGCTGTTGGAGAAAAAGCTAAATCAGTGTTTTCATAATCTATTTTTTCTTGGTCTCCAGTATCCCAATTGTCAACATATTCATTGTGGCTAATTATTTTGTTTTCTGATAGCGTCATGTTTCCTTCCCAAGTCATTTTATCAGACAACTTGTATGTAGCTTCAAGCTCAATTCCTTTTCTGTACGACTCATCAATATTTGCTCTTCTATATGCGCCTACATCATTAATTTGTCCAGTAAGTACTAACTGGTTTTTGTATTTCATGTGGTAAAGATTTACACCTAATGAAAATTTTTCTCCACTTTGTTTGTACCCAACTTCAGTATCGTAAAGTGTTTCATGTGATGGATATTCATCAGCTTTATTTTCTACATAATCATTTCTGTTCGGTTCTTTATTGGCTACTGCAAATGACACATAAATGGATTGGCTCTGGTTTAAATCATGAAAAAGCCCGATTTTTGGATTGAAAAATACATGAGATACTTCTTGTTCGGATGGCACCCCATTTCTGTCATATCCTTCAAATATATAATCTACCCTTCTTCTTTGCAAATCTAAATAAAGGTTAGTAGCATCAGAATATTTATAATTTGCTTTTCCATAAAAGTTATGATCTAATTTTTCAGCTTTGTTCCAGTAATACTGATGATTGCTTGCTCCATTACTTGCGTACTCAGCCCAGATAATATTGCCGTAATGTTGTCCAGAATAACTGTTGCTAGCACCACCTAAAACTAAATCAAGGTTACCCATTTGATGATTAAGAGAATAAGTAAATCCTCCAAAATCATTGTTTAACCATTTCCTTCTGATAAGGTTGGTTGAAGAAATTGTGTCATCAGATAAAATGATATTTTCCAGACCATAATCTACAAAATCTTCTCCAATTTTTTCTTGCTCATAATATCCTTCACCATGCGTAAAATGTGCAGCAACATTTACAGTGGTTTCAGTACTTAATTGCTTGCTGTAATGCAATTGGTAATGTGTTTGTCCGTAATTATCAACTTCATTTTTATAAGTGTAAGGGTTGAATGTTCTATTTTCGTCTAAATAATTTAAAGGCACACCATTCCAAGCTTGATAAGTGCGTTCATGTCCTGTAAAAACCAATGCCTTTATAACTGAGCTTGCTCCAAAATATGTTCCTTGTAGGTAAAGAGATTTTAAGTTAGAAGTTGCTCTATCTATATAACCATCAGATGAAATTTTAGATACGCGCCCATTAAAAGCAAATTTATTATTGATAAGTCCAGTTCCGAATTCTATATTATTTTTTAATGTAGCAAAACTTCCCATAGAATTGCTAGTAGTAAAATAAGGATTTTTCTTTAAACCATCAGTTTTCAAATTTACTGATGCCCCAAAAGCAGAAGCCCCATTAGCTGAAGTCCCTACACCTCTTTGAATTTGAATGCTCTCAATTGAAGATGAGAAATCGGGCATATTTACCCACCAAACTCCTTGGCTCTCAGAATCATTTAATGGAATTCCATTAATTGTAACATTTATTCTTGTTGGGTCAGAACCTCTTACTCTAAAGCCAGTATAACCCACTCCAGCTCCTGCATCAGAAGTAGTAACTACTGAGGGAGTAAGTGAAATGATATAAGGTAAATCCTGTCCCAGATTTCCTTTTTCAATTTCTGATTTACTGATGTTTGTAAACGCTACTGGAGTTTTTTCAGTTGCTCTAAGCGCATTTACATTTACATCATTTAACACCTTTTGCATTGAAATAGTGTCATTTGGCTGTTGTGCAACACCAATAAATGGTAGAGCAAGCAGAGCAGCCATGCAGTTTTTTTTATTAAACATTTTAATTATTTTTTGTTAACATTACCAGATAAAATAGGGTTATTATCTGTTCTATTTAATGTTGACTCATTTTCCTATGATGAATTACCACCTCAGGTTCAATGGGTGTAATCTCAGCCTTTCGGCACCCCTTTTAAGATAGGGTAAAAGTATAAAAAAAGTTTATAGTTGACTAAAATTAGTTGATATACTTTCAATTGCCTGCTCATTTCTATCCTCACCTTTAATTATTAAAAATTTGTGTCCTAAGCTTTCTAGTTCTTGTTTGTAGAGTTCAAGAAGTTCATTTCTGTTTGTAGGGTTTTCTCTTAATTGGTCGTAATCCCATTTTAAGTCTGGCTTACATAAAAGATAAAATCTGTTCTCAACTTTTTGTTTTTTAATTTGCTCTAAAATCCAATTGTTGCAGTTACCATATTTATAATCGCTCCATATTTTAATGGTAATAAGATCTGTATCATGTAAAGAGATTTGTTGGTTGCCAATAGAAAGTTGCTCGTTTTCCAATTGCCCTGTAGCAATTTCTAATAAATCTTCTTGTAAGTAATTTTTACCTAAATCAGCTAGATATACTCTTGCAAACTCTTTTGTAAAAGGAATCTTGTAATGTTCAGAAAGGACTTTGCAAAGAGTTGTTTTTCCGCTACTTTCAGGGCCTGTTACAATTATTTTAAGCATTAGAAGTATTCTTGTTTAGCCACATGAAATACCCAAAAATTGCAATTATAGTATATGCTAAAAATAGGAGGGATGTAAGATGTAATTCCCTGCTATAATATAGGTAAATTGAAACAACATCAATCACAATCCAATAAAGCCAATTTTCTAAAACTTTTTTGGTTACCATATAAGTTGCAATTACTGAAAAAACGGTTGTAAAAGAATCGACTATCGGCATTTTTGCTGAGGTGTAAGTCGCAAAATAGAACCCCATTAAAAAAGTAATAATTGCACCAGTAATTATTAGTGTTAAGTGTTTCCCTGCACTCCACTGAGTTATTTGTAAATCCTGCTCTTTTTTGGTCCAATTGTAATAGCCGTAAAAAGCCATTATTAAGTAAAAAACTTGCAAGCCTGTTTCTGGAAAAAGTTCTGCTGAAAAACAAATATAAATGTAAAGTGCTACACTAATTCCTGCGGCAGCCCAGCACCAAATGTTTTGTTTAGTAGCAAGTATTACATAAAGTACAGAAAGAACTACTGCTATAGTTTCAATAATACTCCAATTGAAATCTAAGCTGCTAAAAAATAAAATTATTTCATTCATATTAATGAGTCAAAAATACTAATTTGTATAAGTTTGCAAGCGAAAAGAGAGTTTTTAGTGCATAGTCACTAGTTTAAAAACAAATTTAAATCAAAATGAAAAAAATCTTAGTTGTTACTTTGCTTTATTGTTCAATAGCAACTTTGTCTTTTGGACAAGAAAAAGCACATCAAATTTACAATAAAGATGGGAGTAAAATTTCCTATAAAACTATGCTTTTCAAAATAAAAAATGCGGATGTAGTTTTGTTTGGTGAAAATCATAATGATCCGATTTCACACTGGTTACAACTGGAACTTACAAAGAGCTTGTACGAAAAACATGGAGAAAATTTAATGCTCGGAGCAGAAATGTTAGAGGCTGATAATCAAGTTGTGTTAGATGAGTATTTGCTAGGTTTTAGTAGAGAAAAAGATTTTGAAAAAGAAGCGAAAATATGGCCAAATCATAAAACAGATTACCGTCCACTTTTAAGATTTGCAAAAGAGAATGATTTGCATTTTGTAGCTACAAATATACCAAGAAGGTTTGCAAATATGGTGTATCGTTTTGGTGTTGATACTCTAGCTTATTTGCCAGAAGCATCAAAACAATTTATTGCCCCTCTTCCTATGGCTTACGATACTTCATTGCATTGCTATAAAGAAATTTCTATTATGGCTGGAGGGCATGGAGGTGAAAATTTACCGAAATCACAAGCAATAAAAGATGCAACTATGGCTCATTTCATACACGTAAATATGAATGAAGACACTAAGTTTATACATTATCATGGTTCGTATCACTCAAAATATCACGAGTCAATTATGTGGTATTTATTGCAGTTAAATTCTAGTTTAGCAATACAAACCATAGAGGTAGTAGAACAAGCTGATGTTTCAGAGTTCGATAAAGAACTAATCGGTAATGCTGATTTCTTTATAGTCGTTGATGAAGATATGTGTAAAACACATTAACAATTATGCACTGCATTTGCAATTTCAGAAATTAGATTTTCGTCCTTTTCAATTGCATTCCCAACTACTATAATGTCAGCTCCAGCTTTGCAATTAGTAATTGCTTTTTCGCCACTACTTATTCCTCCTCCAATAATTAAAGGAATATCAACTGATTGACTTACGGTTGCAATCATTTTTTCAGAAATTGGGTTTAGGGCACCACTTCCACCATCCATAAATATGAGTTTAAGTCCTAGCATTTCACCAGCCATAGCCGTGCAAGCAGCAACTGCATTTTTTTCAGCAGGAATAGGAGTGGTGTTGCTCATATAAGAAACAGTAGTTGGTTTTCCGCTATCAATAAGTATGTAGCCTGTAGGTAAAACTTCAAGTGAAGATTGCTTTAATATTGGAGCTGTAATGACTTGTTTGCCAATAAGCATTTCCGCATTTCTTCCTGAAATAAGTGATAGAAAAAGAATACCATCCGCTTTGTTGTTTACTTGCATTGCATTGCCAGGGAAAAGTATAACTGGAATGTCAGAGTTTTCTTTTAAAGTTACTAGACAAGTATCTAAACTATCACTTGTAAGTAAACTTCCTCCAACAAAAAAGTAATCGGTATTTGCCTTCTCTGCTTTTTCTATAATTGTAAGTAGTTGAGTTTTATCTTGCTTATCTGGGTCAATTAAAAGTGCAAATGATTTTTTATTTGCTCTTTTGTTTTTAAGTATAATTTTGTAGATATCCATAAGTAATTTTCTATTTGCAAACATACACTAAAAAGTGCGTATCTATTTTTGTGTAATGCAATGTGTATTTTGTTTTATTAAAGCGTGTTTCTATTTTACCATTCTCTTTCATAATAAATGGTGATATCAGTATATCTTTTTTAAAATCAATACTTCCTTTTTGATGCCATTTAAAAACTGCTTCTTTGCAACACCATATTAATGTTGCTTTTTCTTTTGTTAAATCTTGATGACTATTGTTTGTAATAAATTTAGGTGAGAGTTTTAGTGGTTTTTCAGAAATGTATTCAATATCTAATCCTATTTTTTTGTCGCTTATAATTATTGCAACTAAATTTTTAGAATGAGAAATTGAAATGTGCTTCCTATTTGAAATTTCAGGAGCACCATTTGAATTATATGAAATTTGTTGATTTGGTTCTAATTCGTTTAAGAGTAATCTGCTTACTAAAAAGTTTTTTTTTCTTTTTTCATTTTTGAATTTTGATGAGTCAAAACGCGCTCCAAGTTTTAAAAGTTCTGTTAAGCTCTCATTGATGTGCCAAATAGCAATTTGACAATTATTTTCAGTGTATTTTTTAATGACCCCCATCTCTCAGTTTATTGGTTGCGAATGTAATAATTATCATTATCTTTGCCACCCTTTAAAATAAAAAAATGGAAACGGATACTATGAATTATAAAGTAAAAGATATCTCATTAGCAGAATGGGGTAGAAAAGAAATTACATTAGCTGAGGCAGAAATGCCAGGCTTAATGGCTACAAGAGAAGAGTATGGAGATAGCAAACCATTAGCTGGCGCTAGAATTGCAGGGTGTTTGCATATGACAATTCAGACTGCAGTTTTAATTGAAACATTAGTTCATTTAGGCGCTGAGGTTACTTGGTCATCTTGTAATGTTTTCTCAACACAAGACCAGGCAGCGGCTGCAATTGCAGCAACAGGAGTGCCTGTTTTTGCCTGGAAAGGACTTTCAGAAGAAGAGTTTGATTGGTGTATTTTACAAACTCTTACTGCCTTTGAAGGTGGTAAATCGTTAAATATGATATTAGATGATGGAGGTGATTTAACTAATATGGTTTTTGATAGATTTCCTGAAATGGTAGCAGACATTAAAGGTCTCTCTGAAGAAACTACTACTGGAGTACATAGATTGTACGAAAGAATGGAGAATGGGACGCTTTTAACTCCTGCTATTAACATTAATGACTCAGTTACTAAATCAAAATTTGATAATAAGTATGGTTGCAAAGAATCGTTAGTAGATGCAATCAGAAGAGCAACTGATGTAATGATGGCTGGTAAAGTTGCTGTTGTTGCTGGCTATGGTGATGTTGGAAAAGGCTCTGCAGCTTCATTAAGAGGTGCTGGAGCAAGAGTTATTGTTACTGAAATTGATCCTATTTGTGCTTTACAAGCTGCAATGGATGGTTTTGCAGTAAAAAGAATGAATGATGCTTGTAAAAATGCAGATATCATTGTGACAACTACTGGAAATAAAGATATTATTCAAGCGCATCATTTTGAGAGGATGAAAGACAAAACAATTGTTTGTAATATTGGTCATTTTGATAACGAAATTGATGTTTCTTGGTTGAATGAAAAATGGGGGCATACAAAAGATACGCTAAAGCCACAGGTTGATATGTATACTATTAATGGAAAAGTTATTATTTTATTAGCAGAAGGTAGGTTAGTGAATTTAGGTTGCGCAACAGGACATCCTTCATTTGTTATGTCAAATTCATTTACAAATCAAGTATTGGCTCAGTTAGAACTTTGGAATAATACAGATGCTTATGGTAAAGAGGTTTACATGTTACCCAAGCATTTAGATGAAAAAGTTGCTAGACTACACCTTGCTAAAATTGGAGTTGATTTAGAAACGTTAAGGCCAGACCAAGCAGAATACATTGGAGTAACGGTTGAGGGACCTTATAAACCAGAATATTATAGATACTAAATAGTCATTTTATAATAAATTAAAGCTCCGAGAAAATAGGGGCTTTTTTTATGCTTTAAATCTGCCATTTTATTAATATAAAAAAATACCTTAATATTGTAGCTTGAATTAAAACCTGTACATATGAAAAGATTCTTTACAATTTTATTTTTTAGTTTGTTTACTGTAGTTTTTATAAATGCACAGTGTTCTATTGATTATAGTTATTTTCCAGTTGGCGCAAATTATGGTTTATATCCTGATACCTTGCCTGATGGGGTTGTTGGGCAACCCTATAATCAAGATTTAACTTTTTACCTGCCTCTTGATACTGTTTCTGCAGGTGTTTTTGTAGAGTTTACAGATTTTCATATTACATCAATTTCCCTTCCACTAGGGCTTTCTTGGGAATGTAATAATAGTGCTAATGCGTGTCATTATGATCCTTTAGTTAGTCAATACGGCTGTGTAAATGTTTCTGGTACTCCTTTAGTAGCTGGAAATTATGATGTTAATGTTAATTTAGTAGCTACTCATAGTTTATCTGCTTTAGTAGGAACAGAAAGTATTTCTTTCTCACTTCCAATGACAATAATTAATGATACGTCTACATCTAATAATGCTGGCTTTGCAATGACAAATTCATCAGGTTGCGCTCCAATAACAGTTAGTTTTACAAATAATAATACTGGTATGTTATCTTATTTTTGGGATTTTGGAAATGGCAACACTAGCACTATGCAAGATCCAGTGGATCAGATATATTCTCAGGCTGGGCAGTATATTGTGCAGTATTCAGCAATACAAAGTAATCCGTCATATTTTTTAGAAAGTATTGAGGTATTTTCAGGTACTTGCACAGATAATTTCCTGATTGGTGATGTGGATTTATTATATGATATTACAACTTCAAGTGGAGTTGTACAGTCTGTATCCCCTTCTAATGCGATAACTCAGGCTTTTCCTTTAATGATTAATTTATCTAACCCATTACAATTAACTGGTCAAGATGTTACAATTGAAGTCTGGGATGATGATGGCTGGATAAGCGGATTAGAATACTGTGGTGGCGTTACTTTTACACCGCCACAGCAAGCAGGAACATTTTCTGCAAATGGAGGTGGTTTATCCATAAACTATACTATCATGGAGATTCCTGCAAATACAGTAATTACAGCAGATACGATAAATATCTATGGATATCCTAGTACTCCTGTTTTGGTTTACGATACTTTAAATAACTTGATTTACACATCTTCAGATTCCACTGCAATGCAGTGGTATTATTATAATAGCCCAATACCTGGAGCTACAGACACCTTTGTTGAACCAACAGCTTCTGGTTTATACTCTTTAGTTGTTGTAAATGAGAATGGTTGTGTGACTACTTCTTTAGAGGTTTTAATTGTAATATGCGACACTTCATATCAACCAATGTTGGATGATAATGGATCTACAGCATGGATGTTAGATTCAGCCTTGTATTCTAATCTTCAGTGGTTTAGCGTTAGTACTGGAATTATTAATGGAGCAAATCATTCTTTTTTTCCAGCTACTGAAAACGGGGAGTACTATATTGTTGCAACTGATACGTTTGGATGTTCATACTCATCAGCTACAGTATACCTAAGCCCTTTTGTAAGTTCAGAAGGAATAGTTATTTCTGAGATTGTAAAGGTTGGGCCCAACCCTATTGAAAATGGATTTCCTTTGAATATCTATATAGATGCCCCAGCGTTATCACCAGTTATATTTGTTTTGATCGATTTCTATGGAAGGGAGGTTATTCGAAAGATTGTTCATTACCGCTCTTATCCTTATCAATTTGAAGCAAATGAGCTTAGTAAGTTATCCAATGGGGTATATTATTTAGATATCTCATTTGATGACAATAAGATAAGAAAGAAAATTGTAAAGTTGGGAGCTAATTAAAGATGTGCAGAACATTATTATCATCCAAACTCAAATTGTAAGTTTTTAATGACAAAAGTGCTGGTGCATTTATAGCTTCACCTGTGTTACTTATTAAGAATGCTGAGGCGCAACAACCGCAAAATGCAATTCCAGAATTTACTGAATCAATAACTGAACATGATAGTGATGGTTCGTAACTGCAGTTTCTGTCGTAAACTTTATAGTCATTGCCAACTCCATGGTAAATAATTATTCCTTCTACTCCTCCTTCAATAAAAATTGCACTTCCTGATATTGCGATTTCACTATTTTCGGGTAAGCTTAAATTCACATACTCATTTACATAAACTTCTTGTATGTAATCATTTTTTGAGTTACAGCTGAGTAGTAAAATATTCATTGTTAGAATGTAAATAAGCTTTTTCATACCTGCAATTTTAGGTAAAATAAATGAGATTTATTACCTTTATTAATATGAAAATATTTATATCTTTACAGCCTTTAAAATTAGAATATGTCGAGAAAAATTTATTTAATAGTAGCATTTGCATTAACAACAACTTTTGCTTTTGCTCAAACAGGATCTCTTAAAGGAGTAATTACTGATGCTATGACTGGTGAGCCAGTTCCTTTTGCTAATATTGTGGCAGAAAAAGGAGGGAATCAAATTGGTGGTACTACTACTGATTTTGATGGAAACTATACAATTAAGCCTTTAGTCCCCGGTAATTATACTATTAAAGCAACTTTTGTTGGTTATGGTGCTGTTGAAATTACAGGCGTAATTGTTTCCTCTAACAAAATTACAAAGCAAGATGTTCAACTGCAAGAAGGTGTTGCTATTGGTGAAGTAAAAATTATTGCATACAAGAAACCTTTACTTGACCAAGATAACTTATCAGGAGAAACAAAAACTGCTGAGGAAATTGTAGCCTTACCAACAAGAAATATAAGTTCTGTAGCTGCAACTACTGCAGGTATTTACCAAAAAGATGAGGGTGAAGGGGTAAATGTTAGAGGATCTCGTTCTGATGCTACTGAATATTATATTGATGGGATTAAGGTGAGAGGTGCTATTGGAGTTCCCACTTCTGGAATTGAGCAGATTACTGTAATTACTGGTGGTGTTCCTGCACAATACGGTGACGCTACTGGAGGAATTATTTCTGTTACTACAAAAGGCCCTTCTAATAAAACATTTGGTGGTCTTGAGTATGAGTCATCATCATTATTTGATAATTATAATTACAATTTATTAGGATTTTCTTTGTCCGGACCTTTATTAAAGAAGAGAAATGCTGATGGTTCTAAAGGAAGTTCAATTTTAGGATATTTTATTTCAGGTGAGCTTAGAAGCGTTGATGATAATGACCCATCAGCAATTGGAATGTGGAAGGTAAAGGATGATGTTTTAACTGATTTAAAAGCAAATCCTTTTGTATTAGCTCCTAATGCAACGGCAGGCTTATTAAGTTCTTCTGAGTTTTTAAATGAGGATGACTTTGAATTGGTTGAGGCTAAACTAAACACAAATGATAAAAGAATAAATCTATCTGGTAAAATTGATTTTAAACCATCTATTAATACGTTCTTGTCATTAGGGGGTTCTTTCTATGCTAGAAAAAGTAATGATTATAACTATTATAGATCAATGTATTCATCTGATGATAATCGTAATTCTTCACAAACTACCTATCGTTTATTTGGTAAGTTGACTCAAAAGTTTGGTTCTGAGCAGTCAAATTCAGAGGAAAGTGCATCAGTTATTAAAAACGCATTCTTTACAATACAAGGAGATTATACAAATAATAAGTACACTTATGATGATGAAAAACATGGAGAGAATATTTTTAACTATGGTTATGTAGGAAAGTTTAATACATACAAGGCTCCTATTTATCAAAATGGTACTGCAATTGACTCTGCAAGTGGTATCCTTTATAGTGGACAAATTTTAGGTGGTTGGGCAGATACTTTATATACATTTGAGGCTAGTGATATTAATCCTGGTTTAGTAAATTATACTTCTGCTTATTATGATATGTTTTCTGAATACGGCGGGAATTCATACCAATCTTCAACTATGAGTCAATTTGGTGTTGATGCTTCTAATGATGGCGTGATTAGAACTGCAGCAGACTTGCAAGGACAAGGCTTAATGAATGGTGATGCTCCTTCATCAGTATATTCTTTATTTGGAAGTAATGCCTCTTGGTATGGGTACTCTGTTAAGCAAGAAAATACACAGTCAACCTTTAAAGCTTCAGGATCTGCAGATGTTAAGTCTCATGAATTCTCATTTGGATTTGAATTTGAACAAAGGAAAGATTATTATTGGCAATTTAACACTTTTAGATCTGTATGGACTCTAATGAATCAATTAGCAAATAAACATATTTTAGAGCGTGATTTAGCAAACCCAAATCCTGTATTTGATGCTAACGGAACTTTTCAGGATACTATTAATTATGATAGATTGTTTGTTGCTGAAGAACAATCTGATTTTGATAGAAATTTAAGAGATGCATTAGGATTAGATCCTAATGGAACTGATTTTATTGATGTTGATTCTTATGACCCATCAACTTACTCATTAAGTATGTTTAGTGAAGATGAGTTGCTGAACAATGGTACTTCGTATGCTGTATATTATGGATATGATATTTATGGAAATAAAAATAATGGAGATGCTTCTTTAGCCAACTTCTTTGAAGAAGAGGGTAGTAAAAGATTAATTGCTCCATTTAATCCTATTTATACAGCAGGTTACATCCAAGATAAATTTGCAATTGAGGATTTAATTTTTAATGTAGGCGTTAGGGTAGATCGTTATGATGCCAATCAAAAAGTATTAAAGGATCAACACTTATTATATAGTGCATATACTGCTGGTGCTGATATGGATTTAATGAATTCTACTGATATTCCTTCGACTATAGGTAATGATTATGTTGTATATGTTGATGATGTTGATAATCCATCAGCAATTGTAGGTTATAGAAATAATGATGGTGATACTTGGTATAATGCTGAAGGTTTAGTAATTTCTGATCCTTCTTTATTAGCTGAAGCCGCTGGTGGTAAAATTGCTCCTTATCTAAAAGATGCAGTATCAGCTGCACAAGGAATAGTAAATGTTAATGAAGTGTTTGAAGATTATACTCCTGAGGTAGTGTTTATGCCTAGGATTGCATTCTCTTTCCCTATTTCTGATGAGGCTCAATTCTTTGCGCATTATGACGTATTAACACAAAGACCTCCTTCAGGAAATAGATTAGAGCCAGTTGATTATTTATTTATGGCCGACAGAGTTGGTGAAAGATTAAATAACCCTAATTTAAAGCCTGAAAAAAATGTTGATTATGAGTTAGGATTTGCAAAAACTTTATCTTTAAAATCGGCATTAAAAATATCTGCATTTTATAAAGAGTTAAGAGATATGGTTCAGGTAACTAGTGTGCTTTCTGCTTATCCTGCACAGTATTATACTTATGGCAATATTGACTTTAGTACAGTAAAAGGTTTGTCTGTGAATTATGATTTAAGAAGAACAAATAATGTTCAGATGACTGCTAACTATACTTTGCAATTTGCTGATGGGACAGGTTCATCTGCAACATCAGGTGCTAATTTAGCAGAAACTGGACAGCCTAACTTAAGAACATTAACTCCACTTGATTACGATCAAAGACATGCAGTATCTGCATCTGTTGATTATCATTATGGAGAAGGGAAGGATTATAATGGCCCTTTATTGTTTGGAGCAAAAGTATTTCAGAATGCAGGTGCTAATGTAATGTTCTCTGCAGGATCAGGAACTCCTTATTCTAAACAATCTAACATTACACAAGAAGCAGCAAGTGGGATTAATGATAGATCAACACTTGAAGGTAGTCTAAATGGATCCCGTTTGCCTTGGCAATTCCGAATTAATGCTAAAGTTAATAAAGAATTTGAAATCAAGTGGAGTGATAAAAAGAGTTCACACTTAAATATATATGTTCAAGTTCAGAACTTACTGGATGCTAAAAATATAATGAGTGTATATCGTGCAACAGGTAACCCAGAGGATGATGGCTATTTAACTTCATCAGCAGCACAAAATTCTATTGATGCGAAAAATGACCCTGAATCTTTCAGGTACTTGTATTCATTGGCCGTAAACAATCCTTCGCATTATAGTCTGCCTAGAATGTGGAGAGCAGGTATAAGCTTACAATTTTAATAAAATAACTAGTAAAAAAGAAAAATAGATTTTTTATGAATAATAAAATTAAACAAATAGTAACATTATCATTTGCATTCTATAGTATTGCATTGATGGCGAAAGAGAATGTTCCAAATCCCGGAGTAACTTCTGTTGTTAATACAAGGGTGGCTGCTGGTTGTAATCCTTCAAAATCTAAAACTGACTTGGATGTAAATAATGTGAGAACCACAATTATGGGTGGAGGAGACATGTGGTGGGATTTAGCTGACGCACAGTATGAAATTCCTAAAGGAAGTAAAAAGAATTCAATGTTTGCAGGTGCACTTTGGATTGGTGGTGTTGATGATGGGGGGCAATTGAAAGTTGCTGCAATGACTTACCGCCAAGATGGTAATGATTTTTGGCCTGGACCTTTAAATGTAAATAATGCAACAATATCAGCTGATGAGTGCGTAACTTGGGATAAACATTTCAAATTAGATCGTTCAGAAGTAGAGGAATATGTTGCTCGTTTTGATTCAGATCCTACCTATGTTATTCCTAACTCTATATTAGACTGGCCCGCACATGGTAATGAGACACTAGGACAAGATGAGTTTTTAGCGCCTTTCTTTGATGCAAACGGAAATGATCTCTATGAACCGTTTGATGGTGATTATCCTGACTATAACATTACTGGAACAAATGATAATGCAAGATTGTTTGGTGATCAAACTTTATTCTGGATTTTTAATGATAAAGGAAATATTCACACTGAAACTGAAGCTGAACCTTTAGGTTTAGAGATACATGCACAAGCATTTGGATTTACTGCCGATAATGAAGTTAATGATATGACTTTTTACAATTATAAAGTAATTAACCGTTCAACACTTCCTTTGAATGATACCTATTTTGGGCAATGGGTAGATCCTGATTTAGGGTATTATTTAGATGATTATGTAGGATGTGATGTAAATCTTGGATTAGGTATTTGTTATAATGGAGATGCTGAAGATGAAGGTGCTGATGGTTACGGATTTAATCCACCTGCTATTGGAGTAGATTTCTTCCAAGGGCCAATATCTGATCCAAATGATGGTATTGATAACGATAGAGATGGATTAATAGATGAAGGTTATGATGGTATAGACAACAATAATAATGGTTTAATTGATGACCCAGAAGAACGTGAGCAAATTATCATGTCAAAATTTGTTTATTATAATAACGACTTTACCACTATGGGAAATCCTGAATCTGGTACAGATATTTACAACTACTTAAGAGGTATTTGGAAAGATAATGTTCCTATGACTTATGGTGGAGATGGTCATGGTGGAGGAACAGGCTCAACAACTGATGAGTGTAACTTTATGTTCCCTGGAACTTCTGACGCATCTTTTGCTGGAGCAGAATGGACTGAGGTAACTGCTGGAAATGTGCCAGCTGATAGAAGATTCCTGCAATCAGCTGGAGCCTTTACTTTACAGCCTGGTGCTGTAAATGTTATTACAACTGGTGTTGTATGGGCAAGAGCTAAATCTGGTGGGCAAACTGCATCAGTGCAGTTACTTAAAATTTATGATAGAGAAGCTCAGGCTTTATTTGACAATAACTTTGACATTCTTAACGGACCAGATGCGCCTGATGTAACAATTCGTGAGTTAGATAAAGAATTAATTTTTACATTATCAAATGGTGCTACTTCAAATAATATTGATGAGTCTTACTCTGAGAAAGACCCTTACATTACTAAACCAGATAATATTGCTAACTCGCCAAATTACGAATTTCAAGGTTACTTAGTTTATCAATTGGAGAATGCAACTGTTTCAGTTACTGATTTAGATGACCCCGATAAAGCAAGACTTATCTACAGAAGTGATGTAAATGATGATGTAACAGGAATTGTTAATCAATACTTAGATCCTATTTTAGCAGTATATACTCCAATTGAAGAAGTTCCTTCTATATTGAGTTCTGGTGTAATTGGCTCAGTTGATGAAGGAATTCAGTTTTCTTTCCAAATTAATGATGATAGATTTGCTTTAGGAAATACAAGATTGGTAAATCATAAAACTTATTACTTTATGTCATTATCATACGGTTATAATAGAGCTGAAGAGAATGCTGACCCTTATGATGTAAATGCATCTGAATATGATGGGAGAAACCAGCCTTATATTTCAGGTAGAAGAAATATTAAAGTATATTCTGCAATCCCTCATGTTACTAATCCTGAAAATGGAGGAACAATTTTAAATGCATCTTATGGTGATGGGGTTGAACTTGCAAGAAAAGAAGGTCAAGGAAATGGAGGGATGGCTTTAGAGTTTACAAACCAAACTATTGAAGATATTTTAACTTCTGAGGATCATAGAAGTTTAAATCCAACATATGTAGCAGGACAAGGACCAATAACTATTACAGTGGTTGATCCTGTAAAAGTCCCTCAAGGAGACTTTACTTTCAAATTAATGGATCCTATTTTTGTTGGTAATGCTAATGCTATTAGTTCTTATGGCAGGTGGGAATTGATTGATAATGCAACGGGAAATATAAAAGCTTCAGCCGATCAAGATATTGATTTAGGTTCTGAGCAATATATCTCACAACTAGGTTTAAATGTAAAAGTAAAACAAACACAAAACCCTGGTACTGACCCAGCTACTATTGATGATAATGGATTAATTTCTGGTACAATAGAATTCTCAAATCCTAATGACAGATGGCTAAGTGGGGTTGCAGATAGAGATGATGAGAACGGATTCTTTAATATATGGGGCTTTAATTGGATTAGATCAGGTTCTTATACAAATGAGGCTATTGGTCAGTTTAGTGATTACAATATGACTGATGATCCGAATGGGGTATTTGAAGGGGTTGTAATGCAATCAAATGTTGCTTCATCACAATTTGGAAGTTTTGAATGGACTGGAGGAACATGGGCTCCCTATCGTTTTGCATCTAACTTTAATGATGGCCCTGGTCTCAGTAATTCGACTACTAATGCAGCAAAACTAACTAATTTAAATTCAGTTGATATTGTATTTACTGATGAAAAATCAGAATGGAGTAGAGTTTGTGTTGTTGAAGCCCAAGATGATGAATCATTATCAATCGGCAATCAAAATAAAATGGGATTAAGACAGTCAGTTTCTGTTGGTAAAGATGGTCTCCCAGATGGAATGTTAGATGCGAATGGTGATTCTATTAAAGGGCTGGGCTGGTTCCCTGGTTATGCTCTTGATATTGAAACAGGCGAAAGGTTAAATATTATTTTTTCTGAAGATTCATGGCAAACTTCTGAGAACGGGAATGATATGCAATGGAATCCTACATCTACTTTATTAACTCCAGGTGATTTTCCTCAATATGATTCTCAAAATAATGAGTTCTTAGGAGGTAATTATCTATTAGGGGGGAAACACTTTATCTATGTTGTTAAAGGAGAATCATGGGTAAAAGGTACTGAGGATTATATTAATAATATTGCTGATTGTGATTTCTCACCAAACTATGATGAATCAGCTTGGATCTACTCTAAATTACTAAATGATAATAATGGTACTGGGAAATATTTTGTATTTAAAAATGTGACTTGGGTTGGAGCTCCTTTATTAGCGCCAGGAAGAGATATGAATTTATCTAATAAGGCAACTGTTAAATTACGAGTAACAAAGCCATATAATGCTTACGAAACTGTTACTGAAGATAAATTCTTTGATAAAAATATGGATTTAACTTTAGGAACAACTTATGTTGTTGCCAACTTAAATTCAACTTCCACTTGGGGTGGAAAAACTGTTATCTATGATGGTATTGATTATGAGGTTGGAGAATCATTTGTAGCGACAGCCACACTTAATTTTGACAACAGCACTTCAACAAAAGCAAGAGCTATTGAAGCCACTGCACTTAATAGTTTTAATCCTACTTATAGTTTCAATACTAACAATATTGTTGCAGTAACTGGTGATAATGATGTTGCAAAAGATGCCTTAGATATTATTAATATTGTTCCTAATCCTTATTATGGTTATTCTACATATGAGGTTAATCAATTAGATAATAGAGTAAAAATTACAAACTTACCAAGAAGAGCAACTATAAAAATATTTACTGTAAGCGGTACTGAAGTTCGTACTTTAAATAAGGATAATAGGATGACTTCAATAGATTGGGATTTGAAAAATAATTTTGGAATTCCTATTTCAAGTGGTTTATATATTTTGCATATAAATGCTCCTGGAGTTGGAGAAAAAATAGTAAAATGGTATGGAGCTTTAAGGCCAATTGATTTAGATACATTCTAATTAAATAAAATAATAGACGATAATAAATATTATAAATATGAAACAAATTAATAACTGGATAAAAGCTGTAGCAATAATTGTATTAATGCTTCCGTTTTCTAATGCATTTGCAGGAAACCCTCAAAGAGCAGGGCAAGCAGGCGCTTCAGAATTATTGATCAATCCATGGGCTAGAACCTCTGGTTGGGGAGGAGCAAATGTTGCTGGAGTTAGAGGATTAGAGGGTATATTCTCAAATGTTGCAGGACTTGCTTTTACTGAAAAAACAGAATTGATTTTCAGTCAAACACAATGGTTAAAATATGGAGATGAGGCTGTAAGTAATATTAGTGCATTTGGTTTTTCTCAGAAGGTTGGAGAGTCGGGGGTTTTAGGTTTTTCTGTAATGAGCATGGATTTTGGAGATATTGAAATTACTACTGTAGATTTACCTGATGGTGGTATAGGTACGTATTCTCCTTCATTTATGAATCTTTCACTTTCATATGCTAAGATTTTCTCTAATAGTATCTATGGGGGGATGACAGTTAAAATGATTTCAGAACAAATTTCAAATGTAGGTGCCAATGGTGTTGCATTAGATGCAGGGATTCAGTATGTAACTGGTTCAGAAGATAATTTTAAATTTGGTATTGCATTAAAAAATGTAGGACCAAGAATGTCTTTCTCTGGTGATGGGCTTTCGTTTAGAGGAATAGTTGGTGATGCTGACGATTATAAAATGACTGTTGAGCAAAGATCATCAGAGTTGGAATTACCGGCATTATTAAATATTGGACTTTCGTATGATGTTAATTTTATGCAACATAGAGTTACTGGTGCTGGTACATTCACTTCTAACTCTTTTCAAAAAGATCAATACCGTTTGGGTGGTGAGTATTCTTACAATGAAATGTTTATGTTAAGGTTGGGTTACACATATGAGGATGGAATTAGAACTCCATCAACAAGAACAACTGCCTTAAGAGGTCCTTCAGCTGGTTTTACAGTTGAGTTGCCAATTGGAGATAATGGTTCAACTTTCGGTTTAGATTATTCTTACCGTCATACTGATCCTTTCCAAGGCTCCCACACTATAGGAGCAAGAATTAATTTATAAAATCAAAACAAAGTTATAATGTTCAAAAAGGAAGGTAACTTCCTTTTTGTGCGTTTATAAGTTTACTAATTATGAGTACAATATATTTATCACAAGAAGGTTTTGACAATTTAAAAGAAGAGTTAAACACTTTAAAATTTGTTGATAGACCAACAGTAATTAATCAAATTGCTGAAGCAAGAGATAAAGGTGATTTATCAGAAAATGCTGAATATGATGCTGCCAAAGAAGCACAAGGATTATTAGAAGCAAGAATTTCAAAACTAGAAAATGATGTTGCTAATTCTAGGGTGTTAGATCAGTCTGAGATGGACACTTCAACTGTTCATTTGCTTACGAAAGTTACTATAAAAAACACTGCTAATGATATGGAAATGACTTATGCTATAGTTTCAGAATCTGAGGCTGATTTAGCAGTAAAAAAGATTTCTGCAACTTCCCCAATTGGAAAAGGCTTACTAGGTAAAGCTATTGGTGAGATTGCTGATATAGAAGTTCCTAATGGAAATATGCGGTTTGAAATTATTGATATTCAACTGCTATAATGCCTAGTATTTTTTCTAAAATAGTTAGTGGTGATATTCCTGCTTTTAAAGTAGCTGAGGATGAAAATTATGTAGCTTTTTTAGATATTTTCCCTTTAGCAAAAGGTCATGTTTTAGTAATCCCTAAAAAGGAAACTGATTATATTTTTGATTTAGATTCTGAAGAATTTTTAGGACTTTTTAGTTTTGCTAAAAAAGTAGCAAAAGCAATGGATAAAATTATCTCTTGTGAGAGAATTGGAGTTGCAGTTATTGGATTAGAAGTTCCTCATGCGCATATTCACTTAGTACCTTTGCATGATGTTTCTGATATTAATTTTGAAAGACCAAAATTAAAGTTTCCAGATTCAGAAATGAAAGAAATTGCTGATCTTATTAAATCTGCTATTTAAGCTTATCAGGATTATCTTTTAAAAAAGACCCCCAACCCGTATAACTTTTCCCACCACCTTGCCCAGGGCTTCTTTGAAAATGATGACAGACTGCTGCAGCTAACCCATCACTTGCATCTAAATGTTTAGGCATTTCCATAATATTTAAAATTGATTTTAACATTGCGGCAACTTGCTCTTTACTAGAATTACCTTGCCCAGTGATTGCCATCTTAATTTTTTTTGGTGCATACTCAAAAATAGGAATATCACGGTAAAGTGCAGCAGACATAGCAACCCCCTGGGCTCTTCCTAGCTTTAACATGGACTGTACATTCTTACCAAAGAAGGGTGCTTCAACAGCAAATTCATCTGGTTTGTATTCATCAACTAACTGCAATGTTCTTTCAAAAATTCTTTTAAGTTTTAACTCATGTGATCCAAGTTTTGCAAGATGTAAAACTCCCATATTAATGAGTTCCATTTTCTTCCCTTTTACATGAATGAGTCCATAGCCCATAATTGTAGTTCCAGGATCTATTCCTAATATGATTTTATCAGTTTGCAATTGTTATCTTTGTATCAACAAAACTAAGCAATGCTAAGCAGAAAATCTATAGGCTTCTTATTAAAAATTGGAATTGTAGCTTTTGCTCTTTTCTTTTTGTTTCAACAACTCACTTCCAAAAGTAGTGCCGAAAAATTTGATATTGATCAAATTTTACTAATACTTAAAGATAATTTTCTTGTTATAGGGGTAGTTGTAATAATAATGTTTTTAAACTGGTTTCTGGAAGCTTTAAAATGGCGTTTTTTAATTTTGAAGATTGAAAAGGTTTCAATTAAAAGGTCTATTAGAGCAGTTTTTTCAGGAATTACGGTTTCTGCTTTCACTCCAAATAGAGTGGGCGAATATGGGGGAAGGGTATTTTGTTTGGAAAAAGCAGACAGAATTAAAGGTGTTTTGATTACAGTAATTGGGTCTATGGCTCAGTTGGTTACAACTATAATTTTTGGCTCAATTGGAATTTTATTACTACCTAATTTAATGCCAGAATTTGACTCCTTACTCTCAAATATTGTATTTGCATATCCAATAATGTTATTCTTATTGATATTGTTGAATGTACTTTTAGTTACTTTATTTTTAAATGCCTCAGTGTTTTCAGTTGTTTTATCTAAGATTAAGTTTTTAAGAAAATTTAAAAAGTATAATGAGGTGTTTTCTTTTTATAATTCATCAGAATTATTGGAAATACTGCTTTATTCAGTAGCAAGGTATATCGTTTTTACAACTCAGTTCTTTATTTTGTTACAAGTTTTTGATGTCCAAATTGGATATGTTGATGCAATGATTTTGATTACCACTATGCTTTTAGTGATATCAATAATTCCTACTATGGCAATTACTGAAATTGGAATTAGAGGCTCAGTTGCACTTTTCCTTTTTGGATTGGTTTCTGTAAATGCAATAGGGATATTATCAGCTACTTTTGTAATGTGGGTTATCAATCTTTTATTACCTGCTTTAATTGGAACAATCTTTATTTTCTCACTTAAATTCTTTAGAAAATAATGCAGATTGGAATTTTAATAATCTTGTTTTTATATGCGTTATTAATTATAAGATATACTTTAGGTTGGCACAAAGTTCAAGCAATAACTAATAAAGATTTTACCTCAACAGTTAGTATTGTAATTGCAATGCGAAATGAGGAAAATGAAGTAGAAAGATTATTGCAAAATTTACAATCCCAAATTTACCCTACTGTTAAGTTAGAGTTGATTTTAGTAAATGATCATTCAACTGATAATACGCTTAATATTTTATATTCCTCACAATTAGATAATTTGCAAGTTATAAATATGCCTAATGGTGAATTCGGGAAAAAGAATGCGATTAAAAAAGCTGTTGAGCTTGCAAGTGGAGATGTTATTTTAGCATCAGATGCAGATTGTAGTTTTAATCCAAAATGGGTGCAAACTATGGCTAACTATTTTACTGATGAGAGTATAAAACTGGTGTCTGGTCCTGTTGCTTATCACAAACAAAAAGGAATATTTTCGAGTCTGCAAGCCTTAGAATTTTCCAGCTTAATTGGAAGTGGTGCTGGAGCAATTGGAGTTAACAATGCGATATTCTGTAATGGTGCTAATATGGCTTACAGAAAAGAAATTTTTTTAGAAGTAAATGAGTTTTCTATTGATGCTGCAGTAAGTGGTGATGATGTTTTTTTACTTCATAGTGTAAAAGCAAAGTATCCTAATTCTGTTGTATTTGCAAAAGAGAAAAGTGCTATTGTGATGACGGATGCAGTGCAATCATTTTCAGCATTTATTAACCAAAGAAAAAGGTGGACCTCCAAGAGTAGTGGCTATAAAGATAATTCAAGTATTTACACTTCCTTTTTAGTTCTTTTTACAAACTTGGCATTCGTTTTCCTTTTTGCAATGCAATTTTGGGATATTAAATCTTTTAACTTATTCATATTATTTTATGCAGTTAAATTTTTGGTAGATTTAATTTTGTTATTCCCAATTTTAAAATTTTTCAACCGAACAGATTTAGTAAAATGGATTTTTCCTTTTGAAATCTTTTACTCTTTTTATATAGTTTTGATTGTGGTTTTGTCTTTTACAAAATCATTCGAATGGAAGGGTAGAGTGCATAATAAATAGATGAATAACAAATCATTAAATAAATTAGCTTGGAAAAAGTTGAAGAAAGATAAATTGACTTTCTCATCTTTAATATTTATTTTTTGCTGTGTGCTAATTGCTTTTTTTGCAACAATTATGAGCCCTGATGGCAGTAAAAATGCAAATGAAATGCATATTGAATTAGCAACTAATAAACCCTTAACTAAAATCATTTTTTTAGAGCTTCCAAAGCAAATAACTGAAGAATCTTCAATAATTGAAAAGTTGATTTTTGGTACTCCATCACAAGTAAGCCGAATTCCGATTAGTAGTTTTGAAAAATCAGAAAGAGGATTAACTTATTTACCTTTTCAATCAGAGATGGAAAAAAACTATTTTGGTGATTATAAGATAGTGGAACAAACGTTTTGGTTTGGTACGGATAAGTACGGTAGAGATTTATTAAGCAGAATAATTCTTGGAACAAGAATATCTCTTTCAGTTGGTTTTATTGCTGTAATTATTTCATTAATTATCGGAATTAGTTTTGGACTTATTGCTGGTTATTTTAGAGGAAAAACAGATGGTGTAATTATGTGGTTTGTAAATGTAGTTTGGAGCATACCAACTTTACTAATGGTCATTGCAATTACATTGGCTTTAGGTAAAGGGTTTTGGCAAGTGTTTGTTGCGGTTGGCTTAACAATGTGGGTAGAAGTTGCTCGAATTGTTAGGGGGCAGGTTTTGGTTATTAGAGAATTGGAATATGTAGAGGCTGGAAAAGCATTGGCTTTTACATCTTTTAGAATAATACTTAAACACATTTTACCTAATGTTATAGGACCCGTAATTGTAATTTCTGCAGCCAATTTTGCTGCTGCAATTTTGATTGAAGCAGGGCTTTCTTTTTTAGGTATTGGAGTACAACCTCCTATGCCAAGTTGGGGAGGAATGATAAAGGATCATTATACTTATATTATTATGGATAAAGCGTATTTGGCAATTATTCCTGGTATGGCGATAATGAGTTTAGTATTGGCTTTTATGATTTTGGGTAATGGTTTGCGTGATGCATTTGATGTTAGAAATTAAAACGTAAAATTATGGAATTGGTATTCTCGGCACTAATTATTTTTTCACTGAGGTTGGCCGACCAGAGTTTGGGAACAATGAGAGCATTATTAGTTGCAAAGAATAAACCAATTTATGCGGCTCTTATTGGTTTAGTAGAATCTGCAATTTGGATAGTTGCTATTTCACAAGTAATAAAGGATATTGATGACCCTGTACTTATTGCTGCTTATGCTTCAGGATTTGCAGCTGGCACTATTTTGGGCTCCTATATTGAACGTATTGTCGGTGTGGGTAATATTGTGGTACGTGTTTTTTCTCCTGCTAACTCACCTTCTGTTGCTGAAAAGCTTAGAGAAGATGGTTATGGAGTTACTATAATTGATGGTGAGGGTAAGGAAGGACCAGTAAAAATTTACCTTTGTGTAATACCAAGGAGAAAATTAAAGTCCGTTCTAAGTATGATAGAGGAAATAAACCCAAATGCTTATATCACTACTGATATGGCAAACCCTACTTCTTTGAAGAAGTAAATTTTATTATATTTGTAAAAATTAATTTATTATGAAAAATTATTTCTGATTGTATTTACGGCTTTATCAATGAATGTTGTTGTGTTTGCGTCATTTCCTGTTGTTGTAAATGAAATTTCAATTGAAAAACCATGTGATAATATAATCTTGATAAATGGAGAAGAGATCTCTGCAAAAGTTATTGAAATTAATCCTGATTTTAAAAAATATAAGAAATGTGATAATTTAGATGGGCCTCTAATTTCTATATATAAATCAGAGGTTTTAATGTTAAGATATAAAGATGGCTCAAAAGATTTATTTAATAATGAAATTATTAACAAGAAGAATATAAAAAGAACCCCTTCTACTAGTGCAGTAGAAGGGGTAAGTATTCTTTCTTTACTCTTAGCAGTTTTTGGTTTATTTATAGCATTAGCTTTGCCTTTAGGAATAGCTGCTGTAATTTTAGGTGTGATTGGTATGAAAAAAGATAATAAATTATTAGCAGTTGCAATAATTGGTGCGATAATTGGTTTTATTGATATTATTCTGATTCTATCAGTTCTGTAAAATAATCCTCTTAAAAAAAGCAAAAAAGGAGCTGAATTAATTTTCAGCTCCTTTTCTTTTTAATATTTATTTCTATTTAAAAAGGCAAGTCATCATCTTCTGATGCTGGCGCATTAAATTCTGATGCAGCATCCATTTCTGGGCTCCCAGCCCCTTGGCTTTCAATTCTCCAAGCATCAATATTATGGAAATATCTTCCGTTATATTCTCTTGATGATAAGTTAAAAGAAACTTCTACTTGATCCCCTTCATTATGGTGGTTTAGCATTTCAATTTTATCCTCTCCAAATAATTGGAAACAAACTTCTGGGTTATATTGTGCGCCAGTATCTACAAGGAAAGATTGTTTTTTCCATTCTTTTCCTGCTTTAGATGTTCCGCTTTCTACACTTAATTTTCTGCTTAATTTTCCTTTTACTGATAAACTCATTTTATATTTTTTTAATTTAAGTCTTGCAAAATTAAGTAAAATAAATGCATAAAAATCTTTAAAGCGGCTTTTGTGTGTAAATGTTAAAAAATAATATCTTTGCCGTCCTTTTTAAGCGGATGTGGCGGAATTGGTAGACGCGCTAGACTTAGGATCTAGTGCCGCAAGGTGTGAGAGTTCGAGTCTCTTCATCCGCACAAACTAAGCAAGCATTATAGCTTGCTTTTTTGTTTTCATAACTTTTTCTTTATCTGATAAATAAGTGTATTTTTGCAGCCCTTTTTAAAAAATAAATAAAAGATGAAACTTACACAAAGCAAAGCAAAAGATTTAATGGCAACTATTACTGTTGAGGTAAAAGGTGCAGATTACTCTGAAAGAGTTGAAAAAGTATTAAAAGGTTATCGTAAAACAGCTGAGATTCCTGGATTCAGAAAAGGAAAAACTCCTATGGGAATCATCAATAAAAAATACAGAACATCTGTTATTATTGAAGAGGTTAATAAGATGCTACAAGATGAATTATATAAGCATATTACAGCTGAAAAAGTAAGAGTTCTAGGCTCACCAATGCCAATTGATGAAAAGCCAATTGACTGGGGAAATGATGAAGACTTTACTTTTGAATATGAAGTAGGTTTAGCACCAGAGTTTGATGTTAAAATAACTACAAAGGATAAATTGAACTACTATAAAATTAAAGTTGATGCTAAGTTAGTTGATGGATATTGTAACGATATTGCAAAGCGTTATGGTAAAATGAGTAATCCTGAAGCATCAGTTGAGGGAGATTTGATTTTCTGTACTATTGAGCAATTAGATGTTGATGGGATAGTAATGGATAATGGTATTAAAAATGATGCTACTGTTGCTATGGATTACATTGCTGATAAGAAAATTAAAAAGCAATTTATTGGTGTAAAAACAGATGACTTAATTACTGTTAATGTAATGAAAGCTTTTACAAATCATTCTGATTTAGGGGCTATGTTAAATGTTGATCATGCTGCAATTCATAACTTAACTTCAGAAGAATTTCAGTTTACTGTAAAGAATGTAAACAGATTAAAGTCAGCTGAGTTGAATGTTGAGCTTTTTGATAAAGTTTACGGGCCTGGTGTGATAAAAAATGAAAAAGAATTTAAAGCAAAAGTAAAGTCAGAAGCAGAAGCTCAATTTGTAGGAGAGAGTGATAGAATGCTTAAAAATGATGTTGTAACTTACTTTATTGATAAATTGAAGTTAGCTATGCCAAATGATTTTTTAAAGAGATGGTTAGTGCAAACTTCTGAGCAACCAATTACTATGGAGATGCTAGAAACTGAGTACGATATGTATGCAAAAAGCTTACAATGGCAGTTAATTGAAAATAAAATCTTAGAAAATCATAGCATTAAAGTTACTCAAGATGATGTTCTATCGCATACTAAAGTTTTAATTTCAGCTCAAATGAAGCAGTACGGCCAGCCAGAAGGAGATGACAAACAATTGACCGATATTGCCACTAACATTCTTAAAAATGAGGAAGAAAGAAAGAAAATTTACGACCAAATTTTTGATGAAAGAACTCTAGCAGTTTATAAGGAAAACTTCAAATTGACTGAAATGTCAGTTTCTTATGATGAATTTGTTAAATTAGCATCAGGAAAATAAAGCGACTTTTAGCAGTTGTATATTAAGCTAATTTTATCGATTATTATCTAGAATCTAAATATTAACAGCTAAATACTAAAAAAATGGATTACGGAAAAGAATTTCAGAAATACGCAACAAAACATAAAGGAATAAGCAGTTTACATCTTAATGAGTTTTCATCAATGCACGCTGGTTATATTTCGCCAACAATTATTGAAGAGAGGCAAATGAATGTCGCAAGTATGGATGTTTTCTCTAGACTTATGATGGATAGAATCATCTTTTTAGGAGTTGGAATTAACGATCATGTTGCAAATATTATTCAAGCGCAATTATTATTTTTAGAGTCAGTTGATGCTCAGAAAGATATTTTAATTTACTTGAATTCTCCAGGTGGTGGAGTATATGCAGGACTTGGTATTTATGATACTATGCAGTACATTAATCCTGATGTTTCTACAATTTGTACTGGTATGGCAGCATCAATGGGAGCTGTGCTTTTATGTGCTGGAGCTGAGGGTAAAAGAACTGCACTTAAACACTCGAGAGTTATGATTCACCAACCTTTAGGAGGGGCTCAAGGACAAGCATCTGATATTGAGATTACTGCTCGTGAAATCCAAAAATTGAAGAAAGAATTGTACGAAATTATTTCTGAACACTCAGGAAAATCTTATAAAGAAGTTTGGAAAGACAGTGATAGAGATTACTGGATGACTGCTGAAGAAGCAAAAGCATACGGTATGATTGATGAAGTTCTGGAAAGAAAAAAATAATGTCAGAAGTAGAAAAAGTTATATGTTCCTTTTGTGGTAAAAATAAGCAAGACACCAATATTTTAATAGCTGGTACCTCTGCACATATTTGTGATGCATGCATTGAGCAAGCCCATGAAATTGTAAAGGAAGATTTAAATGATGATCTTTTTTCTACTGAAGATTTTACCCTTTTAAAACCAAAGGCAATAAACGAACATCTTAATGATTTTGTAATTGGGCAAGAAGATGCAAAAAAAGTAATTTCAGTTGCAGTTTATAATCATTATAAAAGATTAATGCAACCTGATACAACTGAAGAATATATTGAGATTGAAAAGTCAAATATCATAATGGTTGGGCGTACTGGTACTGGTAAAACATTAATTGCAAAATCTATTGCTAAACTTTTAAAAGTTCCTTTTTGTATTGCTGATGCTACTGTACTTACTGAAGCAGGATATGTTGGAGAGGATGTAGAAAGCATACTCACAAGATTGTTACAAGCTGCCGATTACGATGTTGAACAAGCGAGAAGGGGAATTGTATTTATTGATGAGATTGATAAGGTTGCTCGTAAAAGTGATAATCCTTCAATTACCAGAGATGTAAGCGGGGAAGGAGTTCAGCAGGCAATGCTAAAATTACTAGAAGGGACAATTGTAAATGTTCCGCCACAAGGAGGTCGTAAGCACCCTGACCAAAAAATGATTGCTTTAGATACTAAGGATATTTTGTTTATCAGTGGAGGTGCTTTTGATGGAATTGAAAGGCATATTTCGAATAGAATGAATACCAGCTCAATTGGATTTAAATCTAATAAAGGCAATGATATTGAAAAAGATAATTTATTGCAATATATTTCTCCTCAGGATTTAAAATCATTCGGATTAATACCTGAACTTATTGGAAGAATGCCTGTTGTAACATATTTAAACCCATTAGATAGAAAAGCACTTAAGTTAATACTTACTGAGCCTAAAAATGCATTAACTAAGCAATATCAAAAGCTATTTGATATGGATGGAATAGCTTTAACATTTGATAAAAAAGCAATAGATATTATAGTTGATAAAGCAATGGAATATAAATTAGGAGCAAGAGGTTTACGTTCTATTTGTGAGGCAATAATGCTAGATGCAATGTTTGAGTTTCCTTCTGATGAAAGTAAGAAAGATTTGAAGATAACTACTCCATATGTAAACGCTCAGTTGACTAAACTTTCATTCACAAAACTAAAAGTAGCTTAGTTTACTACAATTGGATAAGTTATGCCGTTGATTGTAATATCAAAGTTGCAATCACAAATACTATCACCATAATTAATGATTCTATCTGTGTAACTATTTGGAGAAATTTTTGCTTTACCACTTTTTATTACACAAGTTGGTAAGCAACCTAAATCAACTTCTAAAGAATCAGTAATTTCCATAGTAAAAGCATTTCCGTTTACACTATTTCCGCTTGCAGTTCCAGTTATCATATATCTGTCATCAGAAATATTAAAGTAAGTATTCTGCCCACTTACCCATTCTCTAACTCTACTTGATTCCCAATTAATTGTTCCGTTTAAAGTGGTAATACTAGCATTGTTTACCTCAATTGCAAACCACATATTCCCTTTGTTGTTTCTACCTTGGTTTGTAATAATTCGTTCACCTTGTACTAGATTATAATTCACATGATAATCATCAAAAGTTGTAGTAGTTACGGATAATGAATCTCTATATCTTCCGGTATATACTGAGATGATTTTACCACTTCTTATAGTAGTATTGTTAGAAACAGTAGATGCGCCAAAGTTAACAATAAGTGTGTCAGAATTTGATGTGTCAGAATTCATAATTGTATAAGTAGGTCCTAATTTATGATCAGGGTTTGCATCAAAACCTGCTTCAACCATTCTGCCTGCATCATTAAATATTTGTTCGGCAATTAGGTTGTCTTTTGCAGCTTGTGTGCTAGTCAATTCATTTTGAGTTATAACATCTTCATCTTTACATGCGTAAAGTAAAACAGTTAAAATACTTAGGGCTATTCCTATTTTCTTCATCTTAATTTTTTTGGTAAACTTAGTTAATTTTCTGAAAAATTAAAAAACTATAATCATGAGCATGTTTTTCATCAGCTTTACATTCTATTTTCCCTTCTTCTTTCCAATCATTTCCTAACTTAGGGAAAAAGGTATCACCATTATAAGTATGATGTACTTTAGTAAGATAAATTTTATCTACTAGATTGGCTTCAAGCGCTAGCTTGTAAATCTGCCCCCCTCCAATAATGAAAGGTTCTGTATCTCCATTTTGTTTTGCAATTTCTAGAGCAGCTTCTATAGAATTAACTACTTCACATCCATCTGCTTTATAGTTGGTTTGTCTTGTGATAACAATATTCGTTCTATTTGGTAATGGCCTGTACTTATGTGGAATAGATTCAAAGTTCTTTCTACCCATTATCACATGATGATTTAAAGTAGTCTCCTTGAAAAAACGCATGTCTTTTGGTAAATGCCAAATAAGGTCATTATCTTTTCCAATCACTCCATTTTCGGCTGCCGCTACTATTAGTGAAACTTTCATTAGCTTTTAATTACTTTATATTCTACCCCTCTTTCCTCAAGGTAATTTCTTACAAATGCAAAATGTCCTCCCAAGTATTCGGGAGGAGAAATTCCTACTCTATCATACTCTCCATTTACCACCAAATTGGCAACTGCAGTACAAGTAAATCCTGTAGTACGTGCCATGGAAATAGTATCATCTTTAAAACGATCCAACAAGTTATACTGATAAGCTACTGCCTCTCCATTTTCTGTTCCTTTCATGATGACTCTCATGATTGTAAAGTCTTTATCACCTTTTTTCATTTCCCATTTTGGGAATAATAATTTGGCAGTCATATCCACTGGGCGAATCATGCTTCCATTTACCTCTACCTCATCATAAGAGAAAAATCCGCTAGCACGCAATACTTTCAAATACTCTACACAACCTGGGTAACGCAATGTTTTTTCAATCATATTTGGCACATGTGCCATAGTCTTTATCAAACTTCTTAATCCATCAGAATTCCAGCTTTCTAAAGTTCCAATTTCATCAAATTCTATTAATTCAGTGTCCGATAAAGCTTCTTTGATAATCAATTGACTATGCTGTACATATCTAGCAGGGCGAATGTATTCTTCAATTACATCAATTGGAGAAAATACTGCTTGATATTCGTATGGCCATTCTCTTTTCTCAGGAAGTCCACCAACCAAACATTCGTAATCTGTAATTTTCATTAATTTATCATGGTGTCCGAAAATGATATTTCCCATACCAGGAGCAACACCACAATCCATAACTGCAACTACTCCTTTTTCTTTTGCAAGTTCATCTAATCCGAAAGGATCTTCAGGATAAAAAGAAATATCGACTATATTTTTCCCAGCTTCAATTACATCTTTCATCATTTTGTAACCCATAAAACCAGGTACTGCACCCACTACTAAGTCAAAATCTTTAATTAAGTTTTGTAGAGTTGCTGTATCAGAAACATCAGCACAGATAGTTTTTATTCCATCTAAAACATCTAAGTTTTTTTGTGAAATATCTACTGATGTAACATTGTGTTGTTTGGCCAAATCTTTCGCCATTACTCCTCCTACTAATCCTGCTCCTAATACTATTAAATTTGCCATTATATTGCTACCTTTCCTTTAATGTGTGGATGATATTCATAATCTGCTAACTCAAAATCATCAATAGTGAATTCAAAAATACTTTTTACATTTGGGTTGATTTTCATTTTAGGTAATGCTTTTGTATCTCTACTTAATTGTAATTCCGTTTGCTCAAAATGATTGGTGTAAATATGCGCATCACCTAAAGTATGAACAAAATCACCTACTTCCAAATTACAGACTTGTGCCATCATCATAGTAAGCAAAGCATAAGATGCAATGTTGAAAGGAACCCCCAAAAAGATATCGGCACTTCTTTGATATAGTTGACAAGAAAGTTTTCCATCCGCTACATAAAACTGAAAAAATGCATGGCAAGGAGGTAAAGCCATTTGCTCAATCTCTCCAACATTCCAAGCGCTTACAATAATTCTTCTACTATCTGGGTTATTTTTTAAAGCCTCAACTACTTGAGTAATTTGGTCAATGTGTTTACCATCAGGAGCAGGCCAACTTCTCCATTGGTAACCGTAAACATGTCCTAAATCACCATTTTCATCTGCCCATTCATCCCAAATACGCACTCCATTTTCTTTGAGGTATTTTATATTAGTATCTCCCTTCAAAAACCAAAGTAATTCGTGAATGATAGATTTTAAGTGTAGTTTTTTGGTAGTGATACAAGGAAATCCTTCTGTTAGATCGAAACGCATTTGATGTCCAAAAACACTTTTTGTTCCTGTTCCTGTTCTATCTTCTTTTGGCGTACCTTCCTTCATCACGCGTGTCATTAAATCTAAGTATTGTTGCATTTGTTTATAATATCATTCCTACAATTACGGCTGTTAATAGGGAAGCCAATGTTCCTGCTATTAAAGCCAAAATTCCTAATTTGGATAAATCCCCTCTTCTTTTTGGGGCTAATGCACCTATCCCACCAATTTGTATTCCAATGGAAGCAAAGTTGGCAAATCCGCATAATACATAAGTAGCAATTATAATAGATTTTTGCTCTACAAATGAACCTGCACTTTTCATTTCTCCTAAGGACATATATCCTACAAATTCATTCAATACCGTTTTCTCTCCCAATAATTGGCCTACCAAAAACATATCCTCCTTGCACACTCCCATTAGCCATGCAATTGGCGCACCAATATAACCCAAAATCATATTAAATGAAAGGTTATCATATTGAGTGTGATTTGCAATCCATATATTTAGAGTAGTCCAATCTCCAACTTTTAAAAGTATAAAGTTTGCCATTGACATTAGCGCAATAAACACTAGTAGCATAGCGCCAACATTTACTGCTAATCTGAGGCCATCAGTTGTTCCTTTTGAAATTGCTTCTAAAGCATTAGCTCCCATATCTGCTTTACTAACTTCTAATTTTGTTTCAAATTTTTCTTTTTCCGGCAATAACATTTTTGCAGCCACAATAGCTGCTGGTGCCGACATAACAGATGCCGCTAATAAATGTTTGGCAAAAATAATTTGTTGCGCAGGGTCATCTCCACCCAAAAAACCGATATATGCAGCCAGAACTCCACCTGCAATTGTTGCCATTCCTCCACTCATCAAACATAACATCTCCGACATGGTCATTTTATCCAAATATGGTTTTACAAGTAGAGGAGATTCTGTCTGGCCTAAAAAGATATTTCCTGCAGCCGCTACACTTTCAGGTCCTGATAGGCGCATTATTTTTTTCATGAGCCAAGCAAAACCGTAAACTATTCTTGGTAAAACACCCCAATAATAGAATAAAGAGGTAAGTGCTGAAAAGAAAATTACTGTAGGTAATATCATCACCACAAAATTCATAAGAGGAGATTCAATGATACCGGTTTCAAATGAGCTGAAAAGAAACATAGTACCATCTTGGGTGAAAGAAATGATTTTGGCGAATATTTTTCCTATAAACTCAAATCCTAAAGAAATAAAAGGAACTTTTAAAATTAAAAGAGCAAATATTATTTGAATACCCAATCCTTTTCCAACTAATTTCCAGTCAATGCTTTTACGGTTTCTTGAAAAAGCAAAAGCAATAAGAAGTAAACTACCTAATCCTAGTAAACCTCTTAAAAGAGATTCAATTGAAAAGCCAGAAGTTTGCATTAATTCATTCATATTATTCTCCTTTTCGTTTTTTTAATTCGTCTCTTATTTCTGAAGCTTTTTCATAGTCTTCCACTTCAATTGCTGCAGTAAGTAATTTTTTAAGTTTTGGAGTACTTAAATTATTCATTCCTTCAGGCTTTGGTGTTTTGTCATCCTCTTCCTTTAGAAATAAATCATCATCATCTCTTGAACTATTGATAATAATACCTGCACGAGCTAAAATATCTTCATATGTAAAAATAGGACAACCGTATCTTATCGCAATTGCTATTGCATCTGAAGTTCTTGCATCTATTTCAACTTCCTCTTCTGTAGCTTTATTTTTGCAATGAAAAGCAGCATGAAAAACACCTTCAATTAAAGTATGTATTACAACTTTCTGTACTGCAATATCAAAACTATCACCTAATGTTTTAAATAAATCATGAGTAAGTGGTCGGCTTGGTTCTTCTGTTCCATCAAGTGCAATTGCAATGGAACGTGCTTCACACCACCCGATTACAATAGGTAATTGGCGTTTCCCAATCGTTTCGTTCAATAGTAAAACATAGGCATTGTTTTGTGAGTTACTTTGCCTTATTGCTGCTATATCAAGTTGAACGAAATCCAAATTATCTTATTTTTTTAATTTCTTCAATTAACTTTGGAACAACTTCAAACGCATC
>CAJQLK010000011.1 GCA_905479165.1 uncultured Flavobacteriales bacterium
TTTCAACCATTGCAAATTTTACAACTCCCAAGATAGATTTAAAAGATCTGTCTATTTTATCTTCCTCATACATAGTTGGTTCTACTAAGGTTAGCGCTATTGGTATGCTTAAAAACAATATTCCTGTTTGCACATAAATAGGCAAGTAGATAGAGCTAACTGCTAAAAATCCACCAAGTATTCCAGCTGTTGCTTCTGAAAAATTACCAATTGCATAATTCCTTCCTTCAATTTTAGTGTAGGTTTTTTTATCTCCAGTTTCTAATAAGGTATCGTAAAGCAAAGCACTATCACTGCCTGACATTAAACTACCACCAATTCCAACAAATGTAGAAGCTGCAGCAAAAGCATAAAATCCTCCAAAGAAAGAAAACACCAAATATCCTGAAAAGGAGAAAATAGTGCTGAGTACAATGGTGTGCTTTCTACCAAATAAATCAGCAATGTAACCTGATGGAATCTCAAACATTGCTACTGATAAGCTGTAAATAGCTTGTATAATCATAACCTCTGTTAAGCTCAATCCGTGCTCTTGAAAAAACAGTACAATTATTGGCATTGCTACCATAAACCAGAGTACTCCTTTTAGTAAGTACATCTTAAATATATTGTGTTTTAGGTTCATTAGCTTCTTGGGTGAAATTCAATGATATTACTTCTTAAATAATCTTTATCTAGGTGTGTGTAAATTTCAGTTGTTGTAATACTTTCATGTCCTAGCATTTCTTGTACAGCACGTAAATCAGCTCCCCCTTCAATTAAATGAGTAGCAAAACTATGCCTAAATGTATGCGGACTAATTTTCTTTTTCAATCCTATTTCTGCAGCTAATTTCTGAATTATTAAGAAAATCATTACTCTAGTAAGTCCTGCGCCTCTGTTGTTTAAAAATACAAAATCTTCTTGTCCTTTTTTTATAGTTTGATGATTTCGGACGTCATTAATATAAGAAGTAAGATATTTTAAAGCTCTTCCTCCAATAGGAGCTAGGCGTTCTTTATCTCCCTTTCCTATAACTTTTAAGTATCCCTCATTAAAGTAAATATTGCTGATTTTTAAGTTTGTAAGTTCGGATACACGCAAGCCACAAGAGTAAAGGGTTTCTAGTATTGCTCTGTTGCGTTCTCCTTGTTTGTTGCTTAAATCAACAGCTGAGATAAGTTTATTGATCTCAATTAATGATAATGTATCAGGTAATTTAAATCCTACTTTCGGACTTTCGATAAGCTCAGTAGGGTCGTATTTTATGTAATCCTCAATAATAAGGTATTTGTAAAAAGCCTTTATCCCTGATATTACTCTTGCTTGTGAGCGAGCAGAAATCCCATCATCTTTCAATTCTGCTAGAAAATCAGATATGTTTTCTCTTTGTATTTTGAGTTCATTAAGTTTTAAAGGAATGGCATAATTAGCAAACTTTTTGATATCACGAATATAAGCTTGCACCGAGTTATCGGATAGCGATCGTTCAATCTGCAAGTAAGATTTAAAGCCTTTTATTGATGATTCCCAACTCATTTATGTAGATTTGCTCATATGAAGGTAACGATTATTAACGGACCAAATTTAAACTTATTAGGCAAAAGAGAAGAAGCTATTTATGGCAATATTTCTTTTGTTGATTATTTACTCACATTGCGAGAGGAGTTTAAAGATTTTACTATTGATTATTTTCAATCTAATGTAGAGGGGGAGTTGATTAATAAATTGCAGGAAGTTGGTTTTTCTTATGATTATATTCTGCTGAATGCTGGAGGTTACACACACACCTCAGTTGCCTTAACGGATTGTGTAAAAGCGATTGAAACTCCTGTTATTGAAATACATATTTCTAATATTTATGCTCGTGAAGAATTCAGAAAAAAATCATTATTGTCTCCTAACTGCAAGGCAGTTATTTGTGGGTTAGATTTGGATTCTTATAAAGCAGCATTATCTACTTTATAATACCTTCCTAATCCTCACTAATTTAGTAAGTAAATCCTCTAATTTATCCAGTTGCAACATATTAGCACCATCTGATTTTGCTTTGGTAGGGTTTGGGTGTGTTTCTAAAAATAATCCGTCAACTCCTGTAGCAATTCCCGCTTTAGCAATGGTTTCAATCATTGCTGGATTTCCTCCCGTTACGCCACTGCTTTGGTTTGGCAGTTGCAAGGAGTGTGTGATGTCTAATATTACTGGTACGCCAAATTCCTGCATGGCTGGGATACCTCTGAAGTCAACCACCATATCTTGGTAGCCGAACATAGTACCTCTGTCGGTTAGCATTACGGAATTATTCCCGCTTTCCTTTACTTTTTTTACGGCATGTATCATGCTTTCTGGGGCTAGGAACTGTCCTTTTTTGATATTAACCACCTTACCTGTTTTTGCTGCTGCTACTAGTAAGGCTGTTTGACGGCACAAAAAGGCTGGAATCTGCAATACATCCACATACTGGGCTGCAATTTTGGCTTCCTCTGCCGTGTGTATGTCGGTTACGGTTGGTATATTAAAGCGTTTTCCAACTTTTTTTAGGATGCTTAAAGCCACTATATCACCAATTCCTGTGAAAGAATCCAGGCGGCTTCTGTTTGCTTTTCGGAAGCTTCCTTTAAAGATGAACGGTATTTCTAATTTGTTTGTTATCGCAAGGATTTTCTCTGCAATTTCTATTGCCATTTCTTCTGATTCAATGGCACATGGTCCTGCCAATAAAAAGAAGTTTCCACTCCTCTTATGTTGAATTTTGTTAATTTTTGCAAGCATAATTAAAATTGTAATAAAAAGTTAAAGTATACACTTATTGATTTGGCTTTGTCTCCTGCTAAAAGGTCTTCTAAGTGCTTCGTGCCTATAGTAAATCTGTTTCTTTTTCCTTTTGATAATGCTAAGCTAATATTGAAATCATTACAATAGCCGCCATAGGATAAAGTAGGTAGTGCATCAAAGTATTTAAGCTTACTTACTGCTGATGCCCAATAAAGTGGCGCATAATTGGATTCTCTTATTCCTTGTCCTATTTTATAAAAGGTGAGAGGAGTATTGTCATAATAGGGTTGCCACTTTACATTTACACCTGCTGAAATAGTTTCAAAATATTCTGATGTACTTGCTCGCATTGCAGAAAAACCAAAGTTAGCAGGTATGTAAGTTTTTACTGATTTATTTTCAGTTTTTAGTTCATCAACTGAGTTGTGTTCATCAAGTAATGAATCATTAAATGACATTATATCATTAATTACTACTCCACTAAAACTAAAGTTGCTATCAGTAATTAGTGTTGTAGATTTCATGTTCCACATAATAAAACCAGCATCTTGTAAATAAAGATTTATTTTATGGTTTCTAACGATAAAGACAGTTGATAAATCAAGCGCTAAACCATTACCATTTCTTGCAAAAGGATCTAATGATGAGGTGTCAGTAACAAATGCATGCATGTCGTAAGCTAAATCTAATCTAATTCCATTTGTATCAGAAAAAAATGATCCATTATTTACAATAAATGATGCATGATGATTACCTACAAGAAAAGATGCTCCAACAGTAATATGAGTAGTATTATAGTTAAATGTATAATCAATTTTATATTGCTGAAATCTGTCTATTCTGATAATTGTATTAGAAAAATCAAGTGTTTCATTCTGGTAATTAAAGTTTCCATAAAAACCTAACTTCATCAAATCATCAGAAAATGAAGCATTGATTAGGTTTCTATCGTAAGCACTAACACCAAAATTGTACTGAGTGTTTTTAAAGCTAAAGCCATTGCTAATTTCAGAATAAAACACATTATTATCATCACCCAAATTAATCCAATTAGCCTTCAGGCTGTCTGTTATAAAACCTCCATAAAGCATAGTTTTTAGGAAGTCTTTATTTAATCCATCACTTTCAAATAACAGATTTGTGTTCCATTGAAACTGATTTTTATAAATTCTAGTAGTTTCTAGCTTTTCTTGAGAAAATAAAAAAAGGGGAGTACAGAGTATTAGAATTAGTTTTTTCATTATTCTCCTATTGTTTTATTTAGTTTAGCACTGATAGTAAGATTTAATTCATAGTCAGAATAAATATTTATGAACTCATTGTTTTGAGCAGTGCTAAATGATGAGATACTTACTATTTTATTCACACTTTCGAAATCAGTATAGTCCATTTCTATAGTTGTATTTTCAGAGTTAGTAACAATGTTATTTACATCTAATTGAGCAGGAAAAATAGTTGTGTTGTGTGTTAAAGTATCAATTATATTATTGCTTTCGTCAAGTAAGATAAGTGATAAATTTGCTAAAAAAGGCAAGCCATTCTCTATTGTAATGTAAATTCTTTCAATGTCTATTTCAGTAGTGTTTTCAATTTCAAGCTCATTCGTATCAGTAAAAGTTAAATTAGTAGCTATTAAACTTAGTGGAATTTCTACTCCTAAATTGGCCTCCATTGGGTATGCAGGAAATAGAAAATCTTCAATAGCTGATTGTCCGTTAGGGTTTAAATAAAAAGTTGTACTAGTATTTATCTTATTAGGAAAAATAGCGAGCATTTCATTTGCTTCAATATTTATTTTGGTATGTGTAGGAGTGATGTTGTTTTGTACTGATAATATAGCTCTTTCAATAATATGCATGTTATTATTATCTATTTGTGCACTTACCTCTGTTTCATCATTCAAAGCACTTAAGTTATTAATTTGAAAGCTTGCATCAGCTCCAATATAATTATCAATTGCAATACTTATTTTGGCACTTTCAAGGTTAATACTGCCTGATTGTATAAAGTTAAACACATCTGTTTCTATTATTTCTGGACCAAATGCTAAAGTGTCTTGCCCTATATATCCTTTGGCATATTCTGGGGTGAAAAAATATTCATTAAATAGATAAAAACTATCCACCTTGTGTATGGTTTCCAATTCTCCTGTTGAATCCAAATAAGCTTCTAATGTTGCATAAATAGTATTTACTGTATCTCCACCAATTCTCCCTTCTTCTCCTGTTAAATCCATAATATATCCATCAAAACTGAATGTAAACTGTGTAGGTTCTCCATTTATATTTGGAGGTACTTTAACCACTGTTTCAAAGATTGATCCATTTTTTGTTAATGAAGGAATAGCATAAATTATTGTACCCGTATCTGGTAGTGTGCTTACTGCATTAATGATTACACTTCCAGTTTTTATTCCAATTTCAGTAAGCCTTGCTGATCCTAATTCAAAGGATTCTTCAACCTTCTCTTCATGCAATAACTGATTAGGAAAGTAAGCAGTAGCTTCCATTATCTTAATATCTGTAATGGATATTTTGGTTGTAATAGCATCCGTATAGTTGATAGTTACAAGTCCATTACTTGCATCAACATCCATATTATTTATAACTCCAATCATTAAATAATCTAAGGTTTCTCCAGCTACAGAAACTGAATCATTATAAGTTTCTCCACTTTTTATTAAAGGAGTAGAAAAAGTAGCAATTAGCTTTTCATTAGATGCATTGTATATTGAAAAGCTAACATTAGAAATATCAGTAGGGTAGCCATTAGTAAGGTTAATATTGAGTATCCCATTGAAAAGAGTCATAGTTTCAAAGTATTCACTAGCATCAATATTAATAGTATCATTTTGGATGATACCCGGCATAGCAGGAATATCTCTTTGGCTACCATCAGGAAAGAGTATAGTTCCAAAAGGAATCTCATTTATAACACTTCCAATTGAAATGATATGTTCAATGACTACATCATTAAAATCTACTGAGTCAATTTTTATTGTTGTTTCTTCTGATGTTGTTTCAAGTAAAAATAAAGAATCATAATCTATATTCAATAAGGATTCTTCATAAACTAATGTAATAAAGCCATTATTATCTTCAGTAATATTTAATCCTGTATCAGGTAATAGATTTTTAATTGTCATGTTTGTATGAGCGATAGGAATAATCATATCAACATCCCAAGTTGGTTTTTCTAACTCATGTTTACAAGCAAAAAGAAGGAGGGTAGTTAGTGTAATAAATAGTTTTTTCTTCATCCTACAAATATAGTTTAATAATTATACTTTCCTTTCCATAGGTTTTTAAGTCCTTCTCTAAACACATTTTCTTTGCTGTTATTAGAAGGATTATAAATCATTTTTCCGCGTATTTCTTCTGGTAAAAACTCTTGCTTATCGGTAGGATTGTTGTGGGTATAAATGTAATCTTTTCCGTAACCAAGTTCTTTCATTAGTTTGCTTGGTGCGTTTCTTAAATGTAAAGGTACAGTGAGATTTCCACTTTTTCTAACTTCATCCTGTGCTTCATTTATTGCCATATATGACGCATTGCTTTTTGGTGAACATGCTAAATAAATTACTGCTTGTGAAAGCGTAATTCTAGCCTCTGGGAACCCAATTACATTTACTGCTTGAAAGCAGTTGTTTGCAATAACTAATGCAGTAGGATTCGCATTTCCAATATCTTCTGATGCTATGATTAATAATCTTCTTGCAATAAATTTCACATCTTCACCTCCTTCAATCATTCTAGCAAGCCAATAAACAGCTCCATTTGGGTCGCTTCCTCTTATTGATTTGATAAAAGCAGAAATTATATCATAATGTTGCTCTCCATTTTTGTCATAACGCACAATATTTTGTTGAGCCTTTTCAACTACTAAATCATTAGTAATAATAATTTTTTCATGATCTACTGAACTCACAACAAGTTCTAAAATGTTTAATAATTTACGAGCATCACCTCCTGAAATTTGCATTAAGGATTCGGTTTCTTTAAGTGTAATCTTTTGTTTACTTAGTAATTCATCTTGTATAATTGTTCTTTCTAAAAGCTCTTGTAATTCTTCTTTTGATAAAGATTCTAAAACATAAACTTGTGAACGAGAAAGTAAGGCAGAAATAACTTCAAAAGAAGGGTTTTCGGTTGTAGCGCCAATTAAGGTGATAACTCCTTTTTCAACAGCACCTAATAATGAGTCCTGTTGAGCTTTCGAAAATCTATGAATTTCATCAATAAATAAGATAGGAATATCATTTTCGAATAATCCTAATGATGAGGCTTTATGAATAACTTCACGGACATCTTTTACTCCAGAGTTTATTGCAGAAAGAGTATAAAAAGGCCTACCTAATTCCTGAGCAATGAGGTTGGATAAAGTTGTTTTTCCAACTCCAGGTGGCCCCCACAATATCATTGAAGGAATTAGCTTGTTATTGATGGCTATTTTAAGTGTTCCATTTTCACCAATTAAATGTTTTTGACCAATAACTTCAGAGAGTTTTCTTGGTCGTATTCTTTCAGCTAAAGGGATGTTTTGCATCTTAACAAATGCTTTTTATCAACCTCAATTTGTGTGTGTGATTTCCAATTTCAGTATTAAAAATACCCTGTTGGTCAATTCTATCGATTCTTACTTTTCCTGCAGCATGGATAATATGATTGTCCTCAAGAATAATTCCTACATGATTAATTTTCCCTTCAGTATTATCAAAAAATGCTAAATCACCAGGTTCTGACTCTTCCACAAAACTCAAAGTTGTTCCTACTTCAGCTTGTTGGTAAGCATCTCTTGGTAAATCAATTCCTTGTAATCTATATACCATTTGAGTGAATCCAGAGCAGTCGATTCCAAGTGGTGAACGACCTCCCCATAAATATGGAGCGTTTAAATACATTAATGCATTTTCAACTAATTTATCTTTTTTAATAAATCCTGGAGTTGTTAATCCGTCAAATTGATACATCTCATTATTAATGAGTGCGTGACCGCTTTTGTAGGATGGTAATATGCTTCCAATAACAATTGGTTGATGATGAGTTTTTTTAATTATATCTAGTATATCAGTAGTGATTGTTGCAACTTCTTTATCGAGTTGTTTGTAAATATCTTCCTCAATTTCTATCCATTGTTTATTACATATCCAACCTTCATAACTATCATGTGCTAAACGAATTTTACTCCATTTTTTTCTAATTTCCAAAACCTTAAAGTGCTCACCAAAGATAACTTGATTAACCATTTCTGATTGATCAGCAGCTTCATTCCTCATAGGAACGATAGAAAGATTTGAAATTCCGTAATTCATTATACTAATTCAATTACTATTGCAGAAGCACCACCACCTCCATTACAGATTCCAGCAGCACCAATTTTTCCATTATTTTGTTTCAGCACATTAATTAAGGTAACAATAATTCTTGATCCTGAACTTCCTAGTGGATGACCTAAAGAAACTGCACCACCATTTATATTTACAGTCGAAGCATCTAAGTCTAATATTTTCATGTTTGCAAGTCCAACTACAGAGAACGCTTCATTTAATTCATAATAATCAACATCTGAAGTTGATAGTCCTGCTTTACCTAAAGCAATAGGTAAAGCTTTTGCAGGTGCAGTTGTAAACCACTCTGGTTCTTGTGCAGCATCAGCATAGCTCCTAATTTTTGCAAGAGGCGTAATGTTTAATTCAGCAGCTTTTTCAGCACTCATCAGAACTAGTGCAGAAGCTCCATCATTTAATGTAGATGCATTTGCTGCCGTAATTGTTCCTTCTTTATCAAATACTGGTCGTAATCCAGGCATTTTCTCCATTCTTACATTTTTATATTCTTCATCTTCAGAAATAATTAA
>CAJQLK010000012.1 GCA_905479165.1 uncultured Flavobacteriales bacterium
CAACTCTGTCTTTCTTTTCCTTCATTTCTACTTCAGTAGGAGCGCCAACATACAACACAGCAACACCACCTGCTAGTTTTGCTAATCTTTCTTGTAATTTCTCCTTATCGTAATCTGAACTAGTACTTTCAATTTGTGCTTTAATTTGATTTACTCTAGCTTTAATAGTATTAGAATCTCCAGCACCATTTACAAGAGTTGTATTGTCCTTGTCAATTGTAATTTTTTCAGCAGAACCCAACATTTCTAAGGTAGTACTTTCCAATTTAAAACCTCTTTCTTCAGAAACTACTGTGCCGTTCGTAAGGATAGCAATATCTTCTAGCATTGCTTTTCTTCTATCTCCAAAACCAGGGGCTTTTACTGCTGATACTTTTAGTGCACCTCTTATTTTATTTACAACTAAAGTAGATAGTGCTTCACTATCTACATCTTCAGCAATAATGACCAATGGCCTTCCTGCTTTCGCAGTTTGTTCTAGTATTGGCAAAAGATCTTTCATTACTGAAATCTTTTTATCATAGATGAGGATAAATGGGTTTTCCATATTTGCCTCCATTTTGTCAGCATCAGTAATAAAGTAAGGTGATAAATATCCTCTATCAAACTGCATTCCCTCTACAACCTCAACATGCGTTTCAGTTCCTTTTGCTTCTTCAACAGTAATAACTCCTTCTGTTTTTACTTTCTTCATTGCCTCAGCAATTAGCGAGCCAATTACATTGTCATTATTAGCCGATATACTTGCTATTTGCTCAATCTTATCATAAGAATTACCTACTTTTTTAGCTTGTAATTTAATATCTTCAATCAGCACTTTTACAGCCTTGTCAATTCCTCTTTTTACATCCATAGGATTTGCTCCTGCAGCTACATTTTTAAGCCCTGAAGTAATTATAGCTTGTGCCAATACGGTTGCAGTTGTAGTTCCATCTCCTGCTAAGTCATTGGTGTTACTTGCTACTTCTTTCACCATCTGAGCTCCCATGTTTTCTATTGCATCTTCTAATTCAATTTCTTTTGCAACTGTCACTCCATCTTTGGTTATTGTAGGTCCCCCAAAACTTTTTCCAATTACTACATTTCTTCCCTTTGGTCCTAAAGTTACTTTTACTGCATTTGCTAAGGCGTCTACTCCTCTTTTTAATGCATCTCGTGATTCTATATCAAATGTGATTTCTTTTGCCATGTTATATTATTTTATGATTGCTAAAATGTCCGATTCTCTCATTATAAGATAATCTTCTCCCTCGTGTTGTAGTTCAGTTCCTGCATATTTTCCGTATAGTATATTGTCCCCAACTTTTAAAGTTATAGGGTTATCCTTTGTTCCTTTTCCGCAAGCAATAACGCTACCTTTTTGTGGTTTTTCTTGTGCAGTATCAGGAATTATTATTCCGCTTGCAGTTGTAGTTTCTGCTTCTGCTTGCTTAATTATTACTCTATCAGCAAGAGGAGTGATGTTTATTTTTGACATGTTTATAAAAATTTAATTTGTTATTATGATGATATACTATTGCATAAAGTGTGCCAAGGTGATATCATTGCAAAATAACTGAAATTATGTCAGATAAACTTATAAAACAGGAAAATGTGTTATTTGTTTACTCAGCAGCAGGTGAAGTAGGGAAGTTAGTAATTACTGCATCATCAATCATGTCTTGAGCTTTTATTTCAGTTGATTCTATATTGGTGTTTCTTGGAATTGCAAAGTTTGATGCTAGTGATAAAACAATTAATGCTGTTGCTAAAAACCAAGTTGCTTTTTCTAAAAAGTCAGTAGTCTTTTTTGCTCCCATTATTTGGTTTCCTGCCCCACCACCAAATGATGAAGATAAACCTCCTCCTTTAGGATTTTGAACTAAAACAACTAATACTAATAAGATTGAAGTTATGATGATCAGGATTGCAAAAATTGTGTACATTTTATTTTTTATTTAATTTATTTATCAATTTAATTTGGTCTGCAAAGTAACTACTTTTTTCTGGATATTTCAAAATTAATTTTTCATAAGCTAAAATAGCTTTCCCAAAATGCTCTTGCTCAAGGTAAACTTTTGCTAATGTTGGGGTAACTAGTTCATTATTTTCTATCAGACTTTCTTTTGCAGCATCTGTTGCTTTAAAAAATGCTTCTTTTTTTGGTCTGTTTATTCTTACTTCTTTTTCTAAAAATTCGTTAACCAAGTTAGTTGCTTTAGGTTGTTCTTCTCTTTCAATTTTCTTAACTTTTGTTAAAGCTAGCCATTCCGAAAATGAGTGATTCTCACTTTCATCAAACTTCAAAGGTTTTCCAATTTCTAATTTCTTTTCAGCTGTTTCTAATTTTTCTTCTTTGCTAATTATTGCTTCAGCTTTTGTTATATTGTTTAAAGTAATTAAGCTAAAAAGTTTCTGTCTGTCCAAGCAATAAGCAGCCGCTTTTTTAAGTTGTCGGTTGTATCTGATGCTGTCAGCATTCAATAATCCTTTGGTAAGCAATAGTTGTGCGCTACTAAAATAGGGGTATTTTATTAGTATAGAATCTAATTTACTGTTGTCAGTATCCTTTATTTCCTGCGGATTATTAATTAAAGATATGATTTTTTTGTTTACCAATTTACAAAGGCTTTATTAAATACATCTTCAATTAATTCTGTACTTATATCTTCAATAAGCCCCTCTTCAACATCAGCTATATTTTCTGAACTTGCATAATCTCTATATCTGCTAAAAGTAGTTTCAAAGCTTTGTTTATCATCAAAACTATTGTTGTATTTTATTTTTATGGCAATAGTTAATCTGTTTTGACTAGCAATTTCATTTGCTTTTATTGCCATTGGTTTTATCTGATATTTTGTAATATATCCGCTAAAAGATAAATCACCTTCATTCTCAGTTATTTCTAAGTTGGTTTGTTGAGCAAAAGCATCAATTAAGCCATCAGTAATTACTTGGGATAATGAGGGTTGAACTATTGCTGCTTTATTGCTTATGTATTGCACAGATATAGTTTTTGCTTCAGTAGGGATTGATGCTCCAGTAAAAGAATAAACTCCACAAGAAACAACTAGGATGCTAAGTGATATTAGGCTTAAAAATAGCTTCATTACATTTCGAACTCTTTTAATTTACGGTAAAGAGTTCGCTCAGATATTCCTAGTTCAGCAGCTGCATCTTTCCTTTTTCCATTGTGTTTTAATAATGATTTTTCCACCAATCTTTTTTCTTGCTCAAATAATGATAATGACTCTTCAACATCAATTGTTTTTGGTTCGTTCTGCTTATTTAAAACAAAATTATTCTCATCATTTTCGTTAAAAATTCTAGGATTAACTGATTGCATAATTTCAGTATTTTCTTCTTTTTGCATAAGGTCAAAAGTAATCTTTTTAAGTTCAGATAAGTCTCTTTTCATGTCAAAAAGCACTTTGTAAAGTATTTCCCTTTCTGATAAATCTGATTTATTTTTATCCTTAAACTTAACTAAGCCACTAGTAGAAATGTTAGGTAATTGCTCTTGTATTCTACTAGAAGTTATCATTCTTTCTTCTTCCATTATTGATAGTTGTGCAACAAAATTCATTAATTGCCTGATGTTACCTGGCCAATTGTAGTTTTTAAGAAGCTCAACCGCATCATCAGCTAGTTTGACAGGAGGGGTGTTATATTGATCTGCAAAATCAGCCGCAAACTTCCTAAAAAGCAGGTAAATATCATTCCCTCTATCTCTTAACGGCGGGAGATTAATGCTGATTGTATTTAATCTGTAAAATAGATCCTCTCTAAATTTTCCTTCTTTTACTGCTTGAGGTAAATTTACATTTGTAGCGGCAATAATTCTTACATCAGTTGTGTATGCTTTAGATGATCCTACTTTTAGGATTTCTCCATTTTCAAGTACTCTTAATAATCTTGCTTGAGATGCCATTGGTAATTCTCCTACTTCATCAAGGAAAATAGTCCCTCCATCAGCAGCTTCAAAGTATCCATTTCGGCTGTCATGTGCACCTGTAAACGATCCCTTTTCATGTCCAAATAGTTCAGAATCTATTGTTCCTTCAGGTATTGCTCCACAATTTATAGCAATATAAGGGTTGTGTTTCCTTTTACTATTTTGATGAATAATTTTTGGAATATTTTCTTTTCCTGTTCCACTTTCACCAACAACTAATATTGATATGTCGGTAGGAGCAACTTGTAAGGCTACATCAATTGCTCTTTCTAGTTTTCTATCGTTTCCAATGATGCCAAATCTTTGTTTTGCTTGTTGTGAATTCATAATACAGTGCCTTTTAAAGTTGCAGAAGTACAGTCATCAATTTTTACCATGATATAATCTCCTAATTTATGGGTTCCTTTTTCAAAAATAACTGAAGCATTATGTGTTGTTCTTCCGAACAAATGATTATTTGATTTTTTTGAAAACCCTTCAACTAATACTTCATAAGTTTTTCCAACTTTGGCTTTCATATTTTTTAAAGAATGCTGTTGTTGTTTTTCAATTATCTCAGCAAGTCTTCTTTGTTTTTCCTTAGGTGTAACATCATCTTCAAATCTTGCAGCTGGAGTGTTTGGCCTTACTGAATATTTGTACATGTATCCAAAAGCATATTCCACATAATCCATTAATGATAAGGTTTCTTGATGGTCTTCCTTAGTTTCTGTGCAAAATCCTGAAATCATATCCATTGATATTGTGCAGTCAGGAATTCTTTGTTTTATATTATCAATTAAAGTAATGTATTTTGCTCTGTCATATCCTCTTTTCATTACTTCTAATAGTCGGCTACTTCCTGATTGTACTGGTAAATGAATATAGTTGCAAATATTGTTGTGTTTTGCCATAACATCAATTACATCTATTCCCATATCTTGCGGGTTTGATGTAGAAAATCTTATTCTTAAAAGTGGATTTACTTTTGCAACTCTATCTAATAAGTCAGAAAATTTGATGCAATTTTCTTGATTTTCATTAGTTGCTTTTTTAAAGTCTTTTTTAGCTCCACCACCATACCAAAGGTAAGAGTCAACATTTTGTCCTAATAGTGTTATTTCTCGGTACCCATCATTAAATAAGTCATTACATTCCTTTAAAATGCTTTCAGGATCTCTACTTCTTTCCCTTCCTCTTGTAAATGGCACTACACAAAAAGTGCACATATTATCACAACCTCTAGTGATAGAAACAAATGCTGTAACTCCATTTCCTGCAAGTCTTACTGGGTTGATATCAGCATATGTTTCTTCAAGAGATAAAATAACATTAATTGCTTTTTTCCCATCTTCCACTTCTTTTATTAGATTTGGTAAATCTCTGTAAGCATCAGGCCCCACAACAATATCTACTAATTTTTCTTCTTCTAAGAATTTAGCTTTTAATCTTTCGGCCATGCATCCCAATACCCCAACTAGCATTTTTGAGTTTTTATCTCTTTTTATTGAATTGTAGAATTCTAATCTTTTTCTTACAGTTTGTTCCGCTTTTTCACGAACCGAGCAAGTATTTACAAAAACTATATCAGCTTCTGTGATGTCTTGTGTAGTTGAAAATCCTTCTTTTGTTAAAATTGAGGCAACTATCTCACTGTCCGAAAAATTCATCTGACAACCATAGCTTTCAAGGTACATCTTTTTTGTTGATTTATCAGATGTAGGAATGCTTAAAGCATCTCCTTGTTTACTTTCATCAATTTTTTTTTCTAATAATTTTTCTAGGTTCATTTTTTACTTATAATCAATTGCAAAAATAGTAAAAATATGACAATGTGTCAGCATATCATTTTACTTATATTATATATAATATAATGGAAACTGACACCATTTTTTGTTTTTTTTATGTCAAAAAAGTTTTTTTAATTTGCAACAAATTTCTAAAATAAAAAATATGGCAAAGAACTTAGTGATTGTAGAATCACCAGCAAAAAAGAAAATCATTCAAGGATTTTTAGGTAAAGATTTTGTTGTGGAATCAAGTATTGGACATATTAGAGATTTACCTAAAAAAGGAGGTATGTCTATTGATATAGAGAATGGTTTTGAGCCTAATTATGTAATATCAGAGGATAAAACTAAGGTAGTCAAGCACTTAAGAAGTGTTGCAAAAAAAGCTGAAACTGTTTGGCTTGCTACTGATGAGGATCGTGAGGGAGAGGCTATTGCATGGCACCTTACGGAGGCTCTTAAGCTAGATGCAAGCTCTACTAAAAGAATTGTTTTTCATGAAATTACTAAAAAAGCAATTACGCATGCAGTTGAAAATCCTAAGTTATTGGACACTAATTTAGTAAATGCACAACAGGCTAGGCGTGTACTTGATAGATTAGTTGGTTTTGAATTATCTCCTGTACTTTGGAGAAAAGTAAAACAAGGACTTTCTGCAGGGCGTGTACAATCAGTTGCTGTTCGTTTAATAGTAGAAAGAGAAAATGAGATTACAAACTATACGGCTGTATCATCTTATAAAGTTGTTGCTTTTTTCTTAAATATGGATGGTAAAGTTGTAAAAGCTGAATTGCCTCAAAGATTTAAGAATAATGAAGATGCTTATTCATTTATGGGGAAATGTAAAGATGCTAATTTTTCAGTTGAATCTTTAGAAGAAAAGCCAGCTAAAAAATCACCTACAGCACCATTTACTACTTCTACTTTACAGCAAGAAGCATCAAGGAAGCTTGGCTTTTCAGTTTCACAAACAATGATGGTTGCTCAGAAATTATATGAAGCTGGTAAAATTACATATATGAGAACTGATAGCGTAAATTTATCTAATGATGCACTTGATGCTGCTGAAAAAGCAATTAGTTCGATTTATGGTGATGAATATGCAAAAAGAAGAGTTTATACAGGCAAATCAAAAGGAGCGCAAGAGGCGCATGAGGCAATTCGTCCTTCATACATGGAGCAAAAAACTGTTGATGGAGATAACTCACATCAAAGACTTTATGATTTGATTTGGAAAAGAACAATTTCCTCTCAGATGGCAGATGCTCAATTTGATAGAACTACTGTAAAAATTAAAATATCAAATACTTCTGAGCAATTTGTTGCTAAAGGTGAGGTAATTACTTTTGAAGGATTTATGAAGGTTTATCTGGAAGGAAAAGATGATGATAATGAAGAGCAAAAAGGAATGTTGCCTAAATTATCAGTTGGTGAAGCTTTAGGGCTTTCTGAAGCTGTTGCTTCTGAGCAATTCTCTCGTCCTCCTGCCAGGTATGCTGAGGCAAGTTTAGTAAAGAAAATGGAAGAATTAGGGATTGGAAGGCCATCAACTTATGCTGCTACAATTACTACTATTCAAAAGAGAGGATATATTGAAAAAGAAAGCCGTGATGGTATAGATAGAATTTCTCAAATGATAGAGCTGAAAGATGGAAATCTTAAAGCATTTGAAAAAACCTCAATTACTGGAGCTGAGAATAAAAAACTATTTCCAACAGATGTAGGTATTGTTGTTACTGATTTTTTAGTTGAACATTTTTCTGATGTGATGGAGTATACTTTTACGGCATCAGTAGAAACTGAATTTGATGAAATTGCTGAAGGGAAAAAGGTTTGGAATGAAATGATTGCTTCTTTCTATGGTGGATTTAAAGAAAAAGTTGTTGATGTAATTGGAAATGTTGGAAAAGCATCTGGAGAACGAGAGTTAGGTGTTGATCCAGCAAGTGGAGATAAGATTTTTGCAAGAATTGGGCCTTTTGGACCTATGGTTCAATTAGGTGAAAAGCAAGAAGATGAAGAAGCTCCAAAACCAAAATTTGCCTCACTTTTAAAAGGGCAAACAATTCAAACCATTACAATGGATGAGGCTTTGGATTTGTTTAAATTACCTAGAATTGTAGGTGAGTGGGAAGGCAAAGAAGTTGTTGCTTCTGTTGGTAGATTTGGTCCTTATTTGAGGTATGATGGAAAGTTCACATCTATTAAGAAAGGTGATGAGGAAGACCCTTTAACAATTGATTTAGAGCGTTCAATTGAATTGATAAAAATTAAGATTCAAGCGGATAAAGATAGATTAATTTCTAATTTTGAAGGCGATCCTTTAATTCAAGTTTTAAATGGAAGATATGGCCCTTTTATTCAGGTGAGTCCTGTAAAAGTTAAAAAGATAAATGTTAAAATCCCAAAAGGAACAGAACCAAAAGATTTAACTAGAGAAGATTGTATTTCTCTTTGGGAAAATCAACCAGCTAAAAAACCTAGAGGTAAAAAGAAAAAATAATGTTAGAACTCAATTCCTATTTTAAAGCTGTCAGCTCAGAGTTGTATGCTGATAAGAACAGTTGGGGAACCACTCAAATTGGTAGAGGAATTGACACGCATGTAAATAAAAATTTTCCGGACATTAAATTTGCCGAAATAGCAATTTTTAATGTTCCAGAATATGAGGGATCTAAGAACTCTGCGAGTGATAATGATTGTAAAGTCAGAACTTCTTTTTATTCTTTTCATCATGATAATTTACCAAGAATAGCTGATTTAGGAGTTTTTCAATTAATGCCCACTCGTAAAGAGTCCTTCAGTTTAATTCAAAAAGTTTGTAAGGAATTATTGCATAATGGAATTATTCCTGTAATTATTGGTGGAGGGCATGATGTGAGTTATGCTGTTTATAAAGCTTACGCATCTTTAGATAAGTTCATTACTTTAACGGCTGTGGATAGTAAATTCGATATCGGTTTAGAGGAAGATAATTTAGCTTCTTTCTCTCACTTAGGCAAGATGATTTCCCACAAACCAAGTCATCTTTTTCATTATGCTAATTTAGCTTATCAGTCTTATTTTGTTTCGGGTATGGCTACTGAAATGTTACAAAAAATGAATTTTGATGTAAAAAGACTAGGGGAATTAAAAGCAGATTTTTCAGAAGTAGAGCCTATTATGAGAAACACTGACTTTTTAAGTTTTGATATTTCATCAATACAGCATGCTTATGCTGGTGCAAATGTGTATTCTACTCCTAACGGTTTGAATGGTGAAGAATCTTGTAAAATCATGCGTTATGCTGGAGTAAGCGATAAAATTACTGCTGTTGGTTTATTTGAGTACAATCAAGATTTCGACGCTAATAATCAAACTGCTTATTTGTTAGCTGAAATGATTTGGTATTTTATTGATGGTTACAAAATCAGAAAGAATGAACTAAATCCTAATATGAAAAACTGTGTAAAATACACGGTAGCTTTTGATGATGGTAAGAATGAAATTACTTTTTACAAAAGCAAAAGTAGTGGCAGGTGGTGGATGGGCGTTCCTTTTAAAAAAGAAGGTGTTAACGAACTTCAAAATTACTATGTAGCTTCCTCTTATCGTGATTACGAAATAGCTAATCAGGGAGAAGTTCCTGAAAGATGGCTCAGAAACCTAAATAAATTCCTGTAGACAACTCTTTGATTATCAATTTATTTATTGTTAATTATTGCTGAATAAATAAGATGTGTATCTAGTTTTAGTGCGAAGTATTAAAAAATGTTTATTTTAGCGCAAATTTTTTTACAGAAAATTATAATATGAAGAGAATCTTAATTCTAGTTTTAGCTTTCTTGTCGGCAGGAATTGTTTCAGCACAGCAAATGCCACAGTTTAGTCAGAATATGTTTAATAAACTAGCTAATAATCCAGGTTTTGCTGGTAGTAGAGGTGTAATTGCTACTTCAGTTTTACACAGATCTCAATATATGGGGTTTGGAGAAGGAGGGTCTGCTATTTCTACTCAAAATTTTAGTGTTGATGCTGAAATTCCATTTTTAAATGGTGGTATAGGGTTGAATATTGTTAAAGATGAAATCGCTCAATTTAGTAATTTAGGATTGCAAGCTTCTTATGCTTACAGAACAGAGTTAGGAACAGGACAGCTTGGTTTGGGTATGTCAGTAGGCATGTATCAAAGTGGTGTAGATGGGGCAGATTTTAATTCTGCACAGAGTGGTGATGGTGCAATTCCTATGAATAGTGTTTCTGGATCAAAATTAGATTTGGGAGCAGGTGCATATTTTAATACTCAGGATGTTTATATTGGTATTTCTTCTGCTCATTTATCACAACCAGTTGTTGAATGGAGTGATGGAAAACAATATGCGTTAAAAAGACATTATTTCTTAATTGCAGGTTATTATTATGAATTGAGCTCTGTTCTTTCATTAAATCCATCTATTTATCTTAAGAATGCTCCAGCAGTTTCTCAATTAGATGTTAACGCAAATCTAATATACAATAATAAGATGTGGGGAGGCGTTAGTTATAGGTTAGATGAAGGTTTAATCTTGCTTGCAGGAATGAATATCACTGATGATTTCAGGTTTGGAATTGGTTATGATGTAACTGTGGTGAATCCTCTAGGAAACTCATTTGAATTTATGCTAGCGTATAACTTTAAAATTAAAAGGAATAATACAATCTCTAAATATAAAAACCCGAGATTCTTATAAAAACAGATTTTAACTCACTTAGGTGATAAAATAAATATGAATATGAAAAAAATAATATTTTTAAGTTCAATAGTTGCTCTTTTAAGTGCCTGTGGAGGTTCTGGAAATGGAGAGTTAATTGGAGTGCAAAACAGAGTAATTTGGAATCCTACTGATCCTTACGGAATGGTGTTTATTCCTCAAGGAAGTTTCAATATGGGGCCTTCTGATCAAGATGTTCCTTTTGCAAATGTCTCTCAAGCGAAAACAGTTTCTGTTGGTGCTTTCTATATGGATGAGACAGAAATCACAAATAATGAGTACCGTCAATTTACATCTTGGGTAAGAGATTCATTAGCTCATGTTATATTGGGTGAAGCTGGAATTGAAGGTCATTTAATTGAAGAAGATAAGTTTGGTAACTTCTTAGATCCTGCAAGAATTAATTGGAGCACAAGAATAAGGTGGAATGATCAAGAAGTTAGAGAAATTCTTGAAGAAGAAATGTATCTACCTGAACATGAAAGGTTAAATTCTAGAAGAGAGTTTGATACAAGAAAGTATATATATAAATATCAAGTTTTAGATATTAATGCTGCAGCAGTAAAAAGTAAAAGAGAAGGTGATGCAACAGGCAAAAGAGATAGAAGTGGATTTTTATCTACTGTTGAGTTGAATATTTTCCCAGACACTCTAACTTGGACACATGACTACTCTTATTCATTTAATGACCCTTTTACTAAAAGTTATTTCTTTCACCCGGCTTTTGATGATTATCCAGTAGTTGGAGTAAATTGGAAACAAGCAACTGCTTTTAGTAATTGGAGAACTAAAATGATGAATTCATTCTTAAGAAAAATTAAACAACCAACATTACCAGAATTCAGGTTACCTACTGAATCAGAATGGGAATATGCATCAAGAGGAGGTTTAGATGCATCTCCTTATCCTTGGGGAGGGCCTTATACTCGTAATATTAAAGGTTGTTTCTTAGCAAACTTTAAACCATTAAGAGGGAACTATGTTGCTGATGGAGGGTTAAAAACAATTAAAACAGCATCTTATAATCCAAATGGATATGGACTTTATGATATGTCAGGAAATGTTGCTGAATGGACTTCAAATGCTTATGATGAGTCTGCTTTCTCTTATTCTCATGATATGAATATGGATCGTCATTATAATGCTGAAGAAGATGATCATGCTGTGCTTAAAAGAAAATCAATTAGAGGAGGTTCTTGGAAAGATATTGCATACTTTATACAAAATGGAACAAGAACTTTTGAATACCAAGATACTGCTAAATCTTATGTAGGATTTAGAAATGTAGTTGACTTCTTAGGAAGAGATAAAGCAGATTTTCAATAAAAATATATCAAAAAACTAACAATTTAATAAAACAAAAAATGGGATTAGGAAATATTACAGATGCGAAATGGTACAAAACAATGATGCCAAAATTATATGGATGGGGAGCTGCACTAGTAATTATTGGTGCATTATTCAAAATTGAACACTTACCAGGGGCATCAATCATGCTTATACTTGGTTTAGGTACTGAAGCAATTATTTTCTTCTTCTCGGCATTTGAAAAACAGCCTGAAGAAACAGATTGGTCATTAGTTTATCCTGAGTTAGGTGGGATGAATGATCCTAATGCAGCTAAAAGACCAGCTCAACAATTAGATGATGCCTTAGCGAAAGCAAAAATAGATAATGAGTTAGTAGAAAGCTTAAATGAAGGTTTAAGATCATTTGGCGAATCTGCAAAGGCTTTAAATGAAACTGTTTCTGCCGCTTCTGCTATCTCAGAATATAATTCTCAAATTCAGGAAGGAGTTCAAAATATGAATGCTTTAAATTCATTATACGAGTTACAATTACAAACTTCTAATCAACAAATGGAAGCAACTACTTTATTTCTGCAAAACTTACAATCTTCTGTTGAAGATTCTAAGAAATTCCAAGAGCAGGTTAGTAGCTTAGCTGAAAACTTAGAACAACTGAATAAAGTGTATGGAAATATGCTTACTGCTATGAATCCAAATAAATAATCATCAATAATTATTAATTAATAAATAAAATTATATGGCTGGAGGAAAAGTGTCCCCAAGACAGAAGATGATTAATATGATGTATTTAGTGCTTACCGCACTACTTGCATTAAATGTATCTAAAGAGGTTTTAAATTCATTTTTTGAAGTAAATTTAGGTATTGAGAGATCTACAACAAACTTTAATGCTAAAAATGGAGATACTTATGCCGCTTTTGATGCTGCTGCTGAATTAAATAAAATTAAAGCAGGTCCTTTTAGGGATCAAGCGTATGAAGTAAAAGCTAGTGCTGATGAACTTGTTGAGTTTATTCAGGAGATGAAGTACAATTTAGTTTTAGCAGCTGACAAAGAAGTATACTTGGGTTCTCAATTGGAATTGAAAGATGAGAATGGAGATCTTCTAGAAAATAAAGCTATAACTACTCCTTGGAATGAGTTGTCTGATGATGAAAAGAAAATGACAATTGGTAATTTATCTGTTAAGGATGATAGACATGCTGCAGGTGATTTATTTTATAGTGCAAAAAGAAATAAAAATATTGCATCAGATTTAAAGGATAATTTGATTTCGTATAAAAATTCACTTCTTACTATTTCTGAAGGAAACGAATCTCTTATTAAATCAATTAATGAGACTTGTAACTATGATGATAAGAAAGTAAAAGGGAAAAAACAGTTATGGGAAGAATATAACTTTTATGATATGCCTTCAGTTGGAGCGTTAACATTGCTTTCAAAAATGCAATCTGATGTAAGAAATACTGAGGCTGATGTCATTACTATGTTAAGAGAAAATATTGATGCGACTTCATTAAAATTTACTACTGCTGAGGGAATTCAGATACCACAATCTAATTTTGTGTTAAAAGGAGATACTTTTAGAGCTCAAATTTTTATTTCTGCTAAAGATACTACTCAAGATCCAATGATTTATGTTGGTGAGTATGATAGTTTAGGAAATGAGAATTACCAAATGAAAGGAACTGAAGGTATCGATTACAATTCAGTAAAAGTTGTAAATGGAAAAGGTATTTTCTCAGAAAGAGCTAGCTCTGAAGGTATGCAAAAGTGGGGAGGTTTGATTGCTATGAAAACTGCTAATGGTACTAAAATGTATCCATTTAATGGGGAGTATTTAGT
>CAJQLK010000013.1 GCA_905479165.1 uncultured Flavobacteriales bacterium
AAGCTCTCCACTACAAAATACCAAATATTTTCTTTTCCTGCTCTTTTATCTTGACTCACACAAGTAACATTATGCAGTTGATTAGGGTCAGTAGTCATCACCCAACTTTGCCCTCCATTTGTTGAGCGAAACATACCCCCACTTGCACCTCCTGCAAACAGAATGTTTTCATCTAGTATATCCATTGCTAAAGCACGAGTACGCCCTCCTACATTATACGGCCCCCTATGTAGCCAAGTTGCTTTGGACATAGCTGCAGACTTAGGTAAAGTCTTAGCAAAAATCATTTCCTTTTGTCTTATATTATATGGTATCTCACCTGTATTTGGATCAGCCAAACGAATGCGTTCCCATACTACCCTTTCAGCAGGATTGTCAGAAGCAAAATAAGCTTGTTTGTTATTTGTTTGTGTGCAAGAAGTAAAGAAAGCTAAACTGATTGCAAGAAGTAAAATTTTGTTCATTTTGTAAATGGTTTTGTTTTGGTAAAAGTAATGAAATAGTTGTTAGTTATCAAATCCTAATAAAAATGTAAATTTGCAATCTGAAATAAATACACGTAATGGAACTAGAAGAAAGATATATCCCTAAACATAAAGTAAGAATTGTAACTGCTGCCTCACTTTTTGATGGACATGATGCCGCTATCAATATAATGAGGAGGATTATACAAGCAACAGGTTGTGAGGTAATTCATTTAGGTCATGACAGAAGTGTGGATGAAGTAGTAAACTGTGCTATTGAAGAAGATGCAAATGCGATTGCTATGACTTCCTACCAAGGAGGACATACTGAATACTTAAAATATATGTACGACCTATTGCAAGAGAAAAAAGCTACACACATAAAAGTATTTGCTGGTGGAGGTGGTACAATATTACCTGATGAAATAAAGGAATTAGAAGCTTACGGAATTACAAGAATCTATCATCCAGATGATGGTAGAGCAATGGGATTGCAAGGAATGATAAACGACCTAATTAAACGTTCGGACTTTTTAGTTGGTGAGCACTTAGTAGGAGAAATTTCAGCAGTAAAAGATAAAAATGTAAATGCTATTGCAAGGTTAATTTCAGCAGCAGAAAATTGCCCAGATAAACACAATGGTATTTTATCCGCAATAAAAGAACTTGCTACAAAATCGGAAACGCCAGTACTAGGAATTACAGGAACTGGTGGAGCTGGAAAATCCTCCTTAGTAGATGAATTGGTTAGAAGATTTATTACTGATTTCCCAAACAAAAACATTGCTATTGTATCGGTAGATCCTTCCAAAAGAAAAACAGGAGGTGCACTTTTAGGAGATAGAATAAGAATGAATGCCATAAAATCAGATCAGGTATATATGCGTTCTTTGGCTACTCGACAAGCCAACTTAGCACTATCAGCACATGTGAATGATGCACTAGATATTTTGAAAGTGGCCAACTATGATTTAATCATATTGGAAACTTCAGGTATTGGGCAATCCGATACGGAAATAATTGAACATTCGGATGTTTCCCTTTATGTAATGACACCAGAATATGGTGCTGCTACTCAGTTAGAAAAAATTGATATGCTGGATTTTGCTGACCTTATCTCCATTAATAAATTTGATAAAAAAGGAGGATTAGACGCCATAAGAGATGTGAAAAAGCAATACCAAAGAAACAATGCTCTTTTTGATAAAGATGTAAATAGCATGCCCGTTTATGGTACTATCGCTTCCCAGTTTAACGACCCGGGAGCCAATTCGCTTTACAAATCAATAATGGATAAGTTCTCCGAAAAAGGATTAGGAAACTTCAATTCCTCTTTTGAAATAACGGATGAAATGAGTCAGAAGATATTTGTAATTCCACCCAACAGAGTGCGTTACTTATCAGAAATATCAGAAAATAACAGAGCGTATGATAAGTGGGTGATTGATCAAAAGGATATTGCACAGAAATTATACGCTTTACAAAAATCATTAGAGATTTTATCAGATGCTTCAGAAGATATTATAACTCAAATAAAATCTCAATACGAAAATTTATTATTGGATTTACATCCTAAGAACAAAATACTAATTGATAGTTGGGAAGGATTACAAAAAAAGTACAAAGAGAAAGTTTTTAACTTTAATGTTAGGAATAGTGAACTATCTATTCAAACACAATCTATTTCCCTTTCCGGTAATTCTATTCCTAAAATTTCTTTACCAAAATATGAAGCTTGGGGAGACCTTTTAAAATGGCAATTACAGGAAAATGTTCCTGGAGAATTCCCCTTTACTGCTGGATTATTTCCTTTTAAAAGAGAAGGAGAAGATCCAACAAGAATGTTTGCTGGTGAAGGAGGACCTGAGAGAACAAATAAACGATTCCACTTAGTAAGCCAAGGATTGCCAGCAAAACGACTCTCAACTGCTTTTGATTCCGTAACTCTTTATGGAAATGATCCAGGAGAAAGACCAGATATTTATGGTAAAATTGGTAATGCAGGAGTTTCCATCTGTTGTTTGGATGATTTGAAGAAACTCTATTCTGGTTTTGAATTAGCTAACACTATGACGTCAGTGAGTATGACTATAAACGGACCTGCACCAATAATTCTTGCTTACTTTATGAATGCTGCTATTGACCAAGAATGTGAAAAGTACATAAAGGAAAACGGATTAGAAAAAGAGGTAGATAAAAAGATAGATGAAATATACATAAACAAAGGAGTAACTAGACCAACATACCAAGGAAAACTTCCTGAAGGAAATAATGGATTAGGACTTTACCTTTTAGGAGTTACTGGAGATGAAGTTTTAGAAAATATCATCTACCAAAAAATAAAAACTGAAACTTTAACCAAAGTTAGAGGAACGGTACAAGCAGATATTCTAAAAGAAGACCAAGCACAAAACACTTGTATTTTCTCTACTGAATTTGCTCTCAGAATGATGGGTGATGTTCAGGAATATTTTATTGATAATGGTGTGAGAAACTTCTACTCTGTTTCTATTTCAGGCTACCATATTGCTGAAGCAGGTGCTAATCCAATATCACAATTAGCATTTACACTTGCTAACGGATTTACTTATGTTGAATATTACTTAAGTAGAGGAATGGATATAAATGACTTTGGACCCAACCTTTCTTTTTTCTTTAGTAATGGTGTAGATCCTGAATATGCAGTAATTGGACGAGTTGCCAGAAGGATTTGGGCAAAAGCTATGAAGAATAAATATAGAGCCAACAAAAGAGCACAGATGTTGAAATATCACATACAAACTTCTGGTAGATCATTACACGCACAGGAAATTGACTTTAACGATATCCGTACTACTTTGCAAGCACTGTATGCAATTTATGATAACTGTAATTCTTTACATACTAATGCCTATGATGAAGCCATAACTACTCCTACTGAAGAGTCAGTAAGAAGAGCTATGGCAATTCAATTAATTATAAACAAAGAATTAGGACTTGCCAGAAACGAAAATCCAATACAAGGAGCATTTATCATTGAAGAATTAACTGATCTTGTAGAGGAAGCAGTTCTTACTGAGTTCGACAGAATAACAGAAAGAGGTGGTGTATTAGGTGCTATGGAAACTATGTACCAAAGAAGTAAGATACAGGAAGAAAGTCTGCATTATGAACATTTAAAACACTCAGGAGAATTCCCAATTATTGGAGTGAATACCTTCTTAAATAAAAAAGGTTCTCCTACTATTATTCCTGAGGAAGTAATTAGAGCAACAGATGAAGAAAAACAATACCAAATTAGAATGTTAGACGAATTACATAAAGGAAGTAAAGATAAGTCTGCATTACTATTATGTAATTTGCAAAATGCAGCAATCCAAAACAAAAATATATTTGAATTATTAATGGATGCAGGTAAAGTTTGTTCATTAGGAGAAATTACAAATGCACTATTTGAAGTAGGCGGGCAGTACAGAAGGAATATGTAGTAAAAGATATAAAAAGCTCCTTTTAAGAGCTTTTTATACCAGTAGCGTGAGGGAGATTTGAACTCCCGACCTCAGGGTTATGAATCCTGCGCTCTAACCAACTGAGCTACCACGCCAAAATTTAAGGGTGCAAATATATTATTTTCACTTATTCTGAAATATATTTTAGGAAAAATTTATGACCTGTCTTTTTCAGTTAATACTTTTGTATAATGTTTAAGAGATCTTAAGACAAAAACAATAATTATTGTTCCTATTAAAATTTTTAATGAACTAGTGCTAACATCCCATTTATCAGTAATATAATAGGTTCTAAATATCTCTACAAAAACAAATCCAATTACAGCTGCCAATACACTTGCATACTCTCTTCTAAGTACAGTAATTATTGAAAATGGAGTGTCTGACTTCTTAAAATCAAATATTGCAGGAAGAAAAGCTGGTAATTTATTAGACCAATTTAAGTAATCATTACCAAATTTGCGCTCTAAAAATCGTTCTTCAGCAAATATAATTCTTTCATAATATACCCAAAACAATAAGCTCATAATAATAGCAAAGTAAATATTAAATGTTGCTACAGTTATACCTAACCAAATAAGATAATTTCCTAAATACAAAGGATGCCTAACCATTGAGTACATTCCAGAGGAGTTTAAAACATCAGCAACTTGTTCTTTTGTATTTCTTCCACTGGTACCCTTTGGAGTTGTTCCAATAGTATAAAAACGAACTAAGAAACCAAAAACTGATAAGCTAATTGCGGTATACATAAAACTATTTTGTGCTTGATGAGATAATGCTGAATAATCAGTAAGATAGATAAAAGGTACTGCTAAAATAAATAGTAGTAAAGGAAACTGACCTCTATACTTAAATAAGAAATTCCCTTGTTTTTCGATTGATTGCAATAAAGCCATAAATAAATAGTATCTTTGTAAAATTAGTTTGCAAATTTAATTAAAGATATGTCAAACTTGACAAAATATACATTAGAATTCTCTATAAACTCTTCAGTTACTATACTGTACAAGCGTCTTAGTACTCCAGAAGGGCTAGCTGAATGGTTTGCTGATGATGTATTTATAAAAGATAAAATTTACACCTTTTATTGGGATAGTAGTGCGCAATCTGCTATGTTATTAAAGAAAGAGAACAATAAATATATCCGATTTAAATGGGAAGATGACTCCAGTGAAGGATATTTTGAGTTCTTCATTCAGATTGATGAAATGACACAAGATGTCGCTCTTATAGTAACTGATTTTGCTGAAGATGAAGATGAAAAAGAAGAGCAAACTAATCTTTGGACAAAACAAATTGATCAACTTAAAAGAGCAATTGGATCTTAAATTTTAGTACTTTACTTTAATGAAACGGCTACACCTTTTTCTTCTTAAATCATTTTTAGGACCATTTATTGCAACTTTTTTTATTGCAATATTTTTACTTTTAATGCAATTCTTATGGAAATATATTGATGATTTAGTTGGAAAGGGACTAGATTTTAATCAAATAGCATTACTTCTTTTTTATGCATCAGCAAGATTTGTTCCAATAGCATTACCTATTGCAATGCTTTTAGCTTCAGTTATGGTTTTTGGGAAACTAGGAGAACAATACGAATTAGTAGCCCTAAAATCAGCAGGTATATCATTACCTAGGATATTATTTCCTATAACTTTTCTTGTAATAATACTAAGTTATGGTTCATTTCTGTTTTCAAATTATGTAATGCCAATTGCAAATTTAAAGAATGGTTCCATGATTTATGATATTCAAAAGAAGAAACCCTCTTTAAATATAAAAGAAGGAATTTTCTATAAAGATATTGAGGGATTTAGCATTAAAATTAATGAGAAGAACACCTCTAAAAACACACTCAAAGATATCATTATTTATGACCATACATCAAAAAAAGGTAATGATAAAGTCATTACAGCACAGAGTGGAATTATGCAGTTAACTAAAGATGAAAAATTTCTTGAATTAATACTTTATAATGGTCATTCTTATACTGACATTCCAAATAAAAAGAAGAAAAACCCTTATAGAACAACTCATTTTAAGGAAGATTTAATAAGGTTTGATTTAGCAAGTTTTAGCAAATCAAGTAATAGTGAAAAACTTTACAAAGGCCATTATGCAATGCTTAATAACATGCAATTAGATTTCGCAATTGATTCATTAAAGATTAAATATCAAGATAAGGAGAAGCTCTTTTCTAAAAACATTACAAGTAAGTATAAAATATCAACAGAAATTGATAGTATCATTAATTTAAAATCCCTACCTTCTAATCAAAAAAAGCAACAATATGAAATTGCTATTAACAAGCTAAGAGCACTAAAGTCAGTTGCAAAATCAAATAAAGATGACTTAGAATACAGAAAGATAATAATTACAAAACATAAGATAGAATGGCATAGAAAATTAAGCCTTGCAGTAGCTTGTTTACTACTCTTTTTAATTGGAGCACCACTCGGCTCAATTATTAGAAAAGGTGGTTTTGGAATTCCAGTACTTGTATCAGTTTTATTCTTTATCCTTTTTCATGTAATTAATATGGTGGGAGAAAAATCAGCAAAAGACTTAAGCATGCAAGCTTTTGAAGGAATGTGGTTGGCTAATTTAGTATTTCTACCATTAGCAATATTTCTAATTTACAAAGCAAAGAATGATTCTAAACTATTTAATTTTTCTAATTTTACTATACTTTTTAAAATGCCAATAAAAAAGAAACAATTAAAGTAAAATCTACTATTTTTGCACCATCAAAATTTTAACATGAAATTTAACACTATAGAAGAAGCAATTACTGATATTAAAGAAGGAAAAGTAGTAATTGTTATTGATGATGAGAACAGAGAGAATGAAGGAGACTTTGTTGCTGCTGCTGAGCTAGCTACTCCAGAAATGATTAACTTTATGGCAACTCATGGAAGAGGATTAATTTGCACCCCTTTATTAGAAAGTAGATGTGATGAATTAGGATTGGATTTGATGATTGGAAAAAATTCTGCTGCTTTTGAAACACCATTCACTATTTCAATTGATTTGATTGGACATGGTTGTACAACAGGAATTTCAGCTCAAGATAGAGCTAAAACTATACAAGCACTTGTTGATCCAAATTTAAGACCTGAAGAATTAGGTAAGCCTGGTCATATATTTCCATTAAAAGCAAGAAAAGGTGGTGTATTAAGAAGAACTGGGCATACTGAAGCAGCTGTTGATTTGGCAAGATTAGCAGGATTACAACCTGCTGGAGTTATTGTTGAGATTTTGAATGAAGACGGTACAATGGCTAGGACAAATGATTTATTTAAAATAGCTGAGAAGTTTGATTTAAAGTTCATCACAATTAAAGATTTAATTGAATATAGAATTAAGAACGAAACTTTAATATCAGAAGAAGCAGATGTAGTATTACCAACTGAATATGGTAATTTTAAAATGAAAGCTTACAAGCAAACTACAAACGACCAATTACATCTTGCAATTTATAAAGGTGAGTGGCAAAAAGATGATGAAATCTTAGTTAGAGTACATTCTTCATGTATGACTGGAGATATTTTTGGAAGTTGCAGGTGTGATTGCGGACCTCAGTTAGAACAAGCTCTTACTCAAATTGAAAATGAAGGTAAAGGGGTGCTAGTTTATATGAACCAAGAAGGAAGAGGAATTGGTTTATTAAGTAAGCTAAAAGCTTACGAACTACAAGAAAAAGGAAGAGATACTGTTGAGGCAAATATAGAACTGGGATTTAATGCTGACCATAGAGATTATGGTGTAGGAGCTCAAATCTTAAGAGCAATGAATGTAAGTAAAGTAAAATTACTTAGCAACAATCCAAAGAAAAGAGTTGGACTAATGGGTTACGGAATTAAAATAGTTGAGTCGGTTGCTATTGAGATAGAATCTAATGACTATAATGAGTTTTATCTAAAGACTAAAAGAGATAAAATGGGACACTCATTTAAAAACCTTGATGAGTAAAGAACCTATTATATTAGGAATAGAATCGTCATGTGATGATACTTCAGCAGCAATATTACAAGGGCAGAAAATCCTTTCAAATGAAATAGCTAACCAAGAAATACATTCCCTTTACGGAGGTGTAGTTCCTGAATTAGCATCTAGAGCACATCAGCAAAACATAATACCAGTAGTAGATATAGCAATAAAAAAAGCAAATATCAATAAAGAAGATATAGATGCAATCGCATTTACTAAAGGCCCTGGACTTTTAGGATCATTACTAGTAGGAAGTTCATTTTCAAAATCGTTTGCTTTAGGAATGAATATTCCATTAATTACTGTAAATCATATGCAAGCGCACATCCTCTCCCACTTTATTGATGAAGGAGAGCCAATGCCTGAATTTCCATTTTTATGTCTAACAGTTTCAGGAGGACACACCCAAATTGTTAGGGTTGATAGCCCTAGTAACATGGAAGTAATTGGTACTACTCTAGATGATGCTGCTGGTGAAGCTTTTGATAAATCAGCTAAGATACTTGGGCTACCTTATCCTGGAGGGCCATTAATTGATAAGCATTCAAAAAATGGAAATATACTTGCTTTTGAGTTTGGCAAACCAAACATTAAAAACTTAGATTTTAGTTTTAGTGGACTAAAAACTTCAATAATGTATAAAATACAGAATAACACTCAAAAGAATCCTAACTTTATTAAGGAGAACCTTGAAGATTTATGTGCATCAATACAATATAGTATCGTTACTATCTTATTAAAAAAATTAGAAAAAGCAATTAAGCAAACAGGAATTAAACAATTGGCAATTGCTGGAGGTGTGTCA
>CAJQLK010000014.1 GCA_905479165.1 uncultured Flavobacteriales bacterium
TGAAAATACAAAACTCAGATGGCTAATTATTTATTCATCAGCAATGGGAGTAGCAACATTAACAATGGCTTGGTTTGCTCAACCCTATTTTAAGGAGGTAGAAATTCCATTAGCTTACTTTGGTATACTTTGGGCAGGACTAAATTTTTCAGCAGGATTAACTTCATTTAATTCCCATAGATTTGATAAAGATAAGAACAATACAAAAATGCTTTTATATCTTGCTTTAGCAATGGCAAATTCATTTGTATTTTTAGGATTTAACATGAGTTTATTTGGAATCATTTTTATTGTTTTCATCTACCTTTTAAGAGGGATAGTAACCCCAATTTTGCGTAATGCAATAAATGAAAATACGAGTTCAAACAAAAGAGCTACAGTACTATCAATAAGGAGTTTTATCATTCGAATTTCATTTGCAATATGTGCACCAATATTTGGTTATTTAGCTGATAATTACTCCTTAAATATTACTTTTTATACCCTAGCTGTAATTGTTGGTTTTTTCTCAATTTTGTCAGCTATTCGTTTAAATAGATTGGAGAATAAAACTAGTTTTGTATCATGAAAAGATTAAAAGAAAAATGGGGAATTACATCAAATTTCCAATTCATAATAATATTAATTGTATTTTCAGTTACAGGATCATTAGCGGTATGGATTGCAAAACCAATATTAGAACTTGTTGGATTAGATAAATCAGCTGTTAATCCATGGATATTCTGGCCAATAAGGATAGCAATTATCTTTCCTATTTACCAAGTGATGATAGTAGTTATTGGCGCATTATTCGGACAATTCAAATTCTTTTGGGCTTTTGAGAAAATGATGTTAGTCCGTTTAGGATTTAAACGATTTAAAGATTAAATACTATTTCCTTTTCTTATTTTAGCGTTCCAAAATTTGAAAAGATGAAACTAATAATATCATTAGCAACTCGCCTTATCCCTAGGCACTATTTACAACATGTATCTCACATTTTTCTGCAGATATTTTCACTCTTTTTAAGAGGAAATAAATTTGAAGACCCTATAAATGGAAAAACCTACCGTAAATTATTGCCTTATGGAAGACTAACTTCTCGTGAAAACGCAATTGCTCCTGACAGTATGAGTTTGGAAAGGCACAGATTGATGTGGCTATTTATGAAAGAGAAAACTAATTTCTTTACGGATGACTTAAAATTCTTACACATTGCTCCTGAATACTGTTTTCTAAAACTATTCAAGGGGATGAAAAACTTAGATTATACAACAGGTGATTTAATCTCCCCTTGGGCAGATGTTAAATTTGATGTACATGATATTCCATTTGATAAAAACACTTATGATGTAGTAATCTGTAACCATGTATTGGAGCATGTAGAGGATTCACATAAAGTAATGACCGAATTTTACAGAGTAATGAAACCTGGTGGATGGGGAATTTTTCAAGTACCAATTGATGTAAACAACCCTAAAACTGAGGAAGATAAAAACGTAACTGACCCTAAAGAAAGAGAACGCCTTTACTGGCAAGATGATCACTTAAGGTTATTTGGCCTTGATTATGGTAATAAGTTAACTGCAGCAGGCTTTAAAGTTACTGAGAGTGATTTTATAAATGAACTTGACCCAAAGTTAGTAGAAAGATATGCTCTTCCAAATGATGAGATTGTCTATTTCTGTGAGAAAGTATAAGTAATATGTCTGCTAATGTTTTACAAATTTTTAAGGGCAGAATAGCAAAAGAAAGAATTGCCTTACATTTCAAATCAGAAATAAAAGATTTTAATTTTTTAGTAAAACACATGCAAAAAGAAGTTAAACTAACATTTTGGAGTTCTGCTTAGATCATCCATTATATAATGAAAAATATTGATAAAAGATTGCAAAAGTCACTTCATAAAATCATTAATAGTATCAAAGGAGAAAACTGACGGGCACCAAAGGGAACTAATTAAAATAATCCATCAGATGAAATTGTCAAAAGATAATGAAGGGTTATTCTTTGATCTTTGTATGGGAATATGAGCAAAAGTAAATAAATAGCCGGCAGTAAGGTATTATTGTCGATTGCATATTTTAGGGATGGTTAAAAAGTACCCTGAGATAAAAAATGAACTCGATTATTTAACTACTAATTACTACATACAACATTTTAGCTGTTTAAAAAAAAATTGTGAGCGAATTAGCTAAAGTTTATTAATAGCCAATATAAATAACCTTTTTAGTATCAAAAAATTCCTCAGTAAAAAATTCTGATATATTGTAATTAGTATGAGGTATTCCTCTTAACTCCTCCACTAAATCACCACCTTTCAAGTAGAGGATTCCGTTATTAATACTATTGTAATGCTTTTTATTAAACATCCCTTTTACCCATTTTTTAAAGTCTGTCATATTAGTAACAGCACGGCTCACTACAAAATCAAAGGTTTCATTAACCTTTTCAGCTCTCTCGTGCATGGTTCTAACATTATATAAAGAAATAGCACTTCTTACTTCATTTACTACCTTTATTTTTTTACCAATACTATCTACTAGTAAAAATTCAGTATCAGGAAATAAAATAGCCAAAGGAATCCCTGGGAAACCTCCACCAGTACCAATATCCAAAACAGTTGTGCCTTTTTTAAACTTAATAACTTTAGCTATAGCCAAGGAGTGTAATACATGATTAATATAAAGGGCATCCATATTCTTTCTAGAAATCACATTTATCTGAGCATTCCAATGCTCATAAATTTCATATAAATCAGAAAACTGTTGTAATTGCTTCTCTGATAAATCAGGAAAATACTTTTGTATAATTTGCATTTAGTAAGCGTCCTTTATACCAGACATAATGTTGAAAAGTTGCTCTCTACTCCTATGCAATTGTGCTTTTACAGTTCCAATAGGAATATCTAAAGTAGTTGCAATCTCATCATAAGTCATTTCTTTAAAATACCTAAGTTTTACTAAAACACGATATTTAGGTTTTAGTTGATCAACAATTTGTCTTAAAATAGCTATCCTCTGTTTTTTCTCCATCTCTTGCTCAGGGTTGAGCATATCAGATATTAAATCGAAATTTGTTCTTTTTCCATCTTCATCTAACATCATTTTATTGATAGAAAAAGTAGGTAATTTATTCTTACGTAAATAATCAATGCAATGATTACGAGCTACTGTAAAAAGCCAAGTACTAAAAACATAATTAGGTACATACAAGTGCAGTTTTTTAAAAGCTTTTCCAAGTGATTCAATTGTTAAATCCTTAGCTAATTCTTGGTCAGCAACTTTTTCATAAAGCATGAAATAAAGAGGATCTCTATAGAGCTTCATCAACTCGTTATAAGCAGTAGGATCTCCAGTTTCTAAAGCTCTATTGATGAGTTTTAGATCTCTTTTTCCTTTGTCTGTTAAATTGTTTGTCATCTACTCCATTTTTTAGGTTTATTAACAACATTCAATAATACAATAAATCCTTGTACTAACAGGTACATAACTTCATATATAGGATGAATCCAATACAAATCAATTGTATTTAACTGTTTCATAGGCTTGTAATTAATCAGATAAGAAGTCAGTAATTTTAACCCTAATATAGTAGTTGTTATAGCAATTGGAGCTTTAAGCACAAAAAGTATAATTATAGCAGTCCAAAAGAAAAATTGTGCATAAGGATAAACAGCTAAAAGTATCTTAAACTTTGCTTTATACAATGGTGCTGTAGTAAAGTGTCTTCTTTTTTGATAAATCCAATCCTTCCAACTTTCAATTGCCGTTGATGTAGTATGAGCATTAGTAACAATTTCAACTGAAACATTGTCATTATTTGATACTTCTTGTATGAATAAATCATCATCCCCTGATATAATATGCAAGTGTTTGGCAAATCCCTTATTTTCAAAAAATAATGATTTTTTGTATGCCATATTACGCCCTACTCCCATATAAGTAAATCCTGCTAAAGCATAAGACAAATACTGCTTAGCCACATTGAAAGTATCAAAACGAATGATTTTATTAAGCAAACCTTTTCTTTTTTTATAACCACCAAAACCTAATACAATTTCTGAGTTATTAAAATTACTGCTCATCTGTTTGGCCCAATTGCTAGAATTAGGTAAACAATCAGCATCCGTTAGTAAGAGGTACTCATGCTTAGCAGTTTTAATTCCTAAAGTAAGTGCAAACTTTTTTCCAGGCCAATGCTTAATATGCTCATCAATAGTAACAATAACCAGCTTGGGATAGAATTTTTTAAAGTTTTTTAAAATAGATTCTGTAGCATCACTTGATTGGTCATTCACTACCACAACTTCAAATTCAGGATAGTCCTGTTTAAATATTTTAGGTAAACACTTTTTCAGATTATCAGCTTCATTTTTAGCACAAATTATTATTGAAATTGGTTTGTAAAAATCTAATTTAGAAATTGATTTCTTATTCAACTTCAAAAAAAAGAACAAATAATAAAACAACAAAACATTCAAACTAACTACAGCAATACCAAGAAGAAGATTAATAAGCATAAATTATTTAGATAAATATTTCAAAATATTTTCTTCTACTCTATTAACAACATCACTTACATCTTCTTTTACAAATTTATCTCCTGTTATATACTCAAATAGTTCAATATATCTTTCTGAAACTGAATTACAGTATTCCTCACTCATAGCTGGAATAGATTGTCCAGCTTTTCCTTGAAATCCTTTTTCAATTAACCATTGTCGCACAAATTCCTTTGAAAGTTGCTTTTGAGATTCTCCATTTGCGATTTTTTCTTCATATCCTTCAATGTAAAAATATCTTGATGAATCAGGAGTATGAATCTCATCAATTAAAGTAATAACCCCAAATTTATCTTTACCAAACTCATATTTGGTATCAACAAGTATTAGTCCTTTTTCAGCTGCAATTTCAGTACCTCTTTGAAAAATTGCTCTTGTATATTCTTCAAGTTTAAGGTAATCAGCTTCAGCAACTAATCCTTGAGCTAAGATTTCGTCTCTACTAATATCTTCATCATGTCCTACTTCAGCTTTTGTAGTAGGTGTAATTAACGGCTCATTAAACTTTTGGTTTTCAACCATTCCATCAGGCATAGAAACGCCACAAATCATTCTTTTGCCTGCTTTGTATTCTCTCCAAGCATGACCAGTTAAATATCCTCTAATTACCATTTCAACCATAAATGGCTCACACATTTTACCAATTGTTACAGAAGGGTCTGGTGTTGCCTCCATCCAGTTTGGTACAATATCAGCAGTAGCTGTTAAAAATTTTGCTGCTATCTGGCTTAAAACCTGTCCTTTGTAAGGTATTCCCTGTGGTAAAACATGGTCAAAAGCTGAGATTCTATCTGAAGCTACCATTACTAATGTCTCATTATTTAATGTATATACATCTCTAACTTTTCCTTTATAAAATTTAGTTTGTCCTGGTAAATTGAAATTTGTTCCTTTAATTGTGTTAATCATTGTTTTTATATGCTTTAATTATTTGTTTTACTAGTTTATGTCTTATTACATCTTTTGAATCAAGAGTGATAAAACTGATATCCTTTATTCTTCTAAGTGTATTTTTTGCATGTATTAATCCTGAGTTTTGATGTTTTGGCAAGTCTATTTGTGTTTCATCTCCAGTAATTATAAATTTAGCTGACATTCCCATTCTTGTTAAAAACATCTTCATTTGAGATTCAGTTGTATTTTGCCCCTCATCTAAAATTACAAAAGCTTTATCCAAAGTTCTACCTCTCATGAATGCTAAAGGAGCTATTTGAATTGTTCCATTTTCAATATATTCATTCAATCTATCAATAGGTATCATATCAAAAAGTGCATCATAAATTGGCTGCATATAAGGATCTAATTTTTCCTTTAAATCACCTGGCAAAAAACCTAAGTTTTCTCCTGCTTCAACAGCAGGTCTTGTGAAAATAATTCTTTTTATTTCTCTATCTTTTAGTGCTTTTACTGCAATAGCTACTGCTGTATACGTTTTTCCTGTACCAGCAGGGCCTATTGCAAACATCATATCTTTAATGGATATTTCCTCCACCATTTTTCTTTGATTTGCTGTTCTTGCTTTTATTACTTTACCATTCTGACCATGCAAAATCACATCGTCTTTAGTTTTTAAAATTTCTTTTTCATCGCCCTCAAACAATCTTTCTATATGACTAATTGTTAATGTGTTATATTGATTTATATGTTTAATAAAAGCTGTTAATTTTTGTTCAAAATATTTTATTTGAGCAATACTACCCATCAACTTTAGGCTTTCTCCTCTTGCAATAATTTTAAGCTGGGGAAATAAACTTCTTATCTTATCAAGCTTCTTATTATTTGCGCCAAAAAGTTTTACCAACTCAATGTTACTAAGTGTTATTTTTTTTTCACTCATTAGTAAAGTTGTTCATAGATTTATTTTAATTTTGAAGTTACAAAATAACACATTTTAACTGTTCTATCAATAGGTTTTATTAATAAATGGCAATAATTACACTTACTACCGATTTAGGCACTAAAGACAGCTATTTAGCTTCCGTAAAAGGTAGCATATACTCTCAACTTGAAGATGCAAAAATAGTTGATATTAGTAATGATATTGAGTTGTTTAATATTCAACAAGCTACTTTTGTTTTAAGAAATTGCTTTAAATCATTTCCAAAAGGTACTGTTCATATTATTAGTGTTGATGATGAAATATCAATAAATAATGAGCATTTAGCAATTTATGCTAATGGCCATTTTTTTGTTGGTGCAGATAATGGTTTTTTCTCATTACTTTTTGATGAGTTTAAACCCGAAAAAATTGTCAGACTAAATATTTCACTAGAGAAAGACTGCATGACATTTGCTGCAAAATATATTTTTGTTCCAGCTGCTTGCCATCTAGCTAGAGGTGGAACTATGGAAATTATTGGTACTGAAATTCCAGATTTTGAAGTTCAAAAAATGGAACTAAAAGCAGTAATTCAACCAGATATGATAAGAGGAGTTGTTGTTTATGTTGATAATTACGGAAATGCAACTACTAACATAAGGAAAGCTGAATTCGAACGCATACAAAAAGGAAGATCATTCGAAATCCTTTTTGGAAGAGAAGATGAGAAAATAACAGAAATTTCTACTAAGTTTAAAGATGTTTCTGTTCCTGAAAAATTAGCTTTATTTGGAGAAAACAATTTACTCCAAATTGCTATTAATAAAGGAAGTGCAAAGACTTTATTGGGATTAAAAATTCATGAATTAGTAAGAGTAGATTTTAAATGATAACGCTTTACAAAAAAGAAATAAGTATTTTTTTTAGCACTATTATTGGCTACTTAATTATTGGCCTCTTCCTTTTAATTGGTAGCTTAATTTTATGGCATGACATCAGTGAAATAAATATCTTAGATAATGCTTACGCAAGCATGGATTCTTTTTTTTCTATTGCCCCACTAATTTTTTTACTATTCATCCCATCAGTAAGCATGAGAGTATTCTCAGAGGAATTCAACACAGGGACAATCGAAACTTTAATTACCAAGCCTATTTCCAGTTTTGAAATCGTAACTGCTAAATTCTTTGCAGTTTTATCATTAGTAATTATTGCAATTTTACCAACTATTACTTATGTAATTAGTATTTACTTTTTAGGTGAAACTACTGGAAATTTGGATTTAGCAGCAATTATTGGTTCTTATATCGGACTGCTTTTACTAAGTAGTATTTTTTCAAGTATTAGTGTTTATGCATCATCATTAAGTAGTAATCAAATTGTTGCCTTCATACTTGCAATATTTATGAGTAGTTTCTTTTTCTTTGGATTTGATATTTTAAGCCAGTTACCCTACCTTCAAATAGTAGATTTAACACTTCAAAAAATCGGAATTTCTTACCACTATAATATGATGAGTAAAGGTCTGTTAAAAGTATCAGATTTAGTTTATTTTATGTCAGTAAGTTTACTTTTTATAAAACTTACTGAGGTAGTAATTAAAAACAAAAAAACCTAATGAGAAAATACTATTCTTCTCTAGTTTTTATTTTTCTAATTATTCTAACAAACATACTTGTTTCTTTTACTGATTTTAGTTTGGACTTAACTGCTGATGGCAAACATTCAATATCAGAAGAAACAATAAAAACTTTAGAAAAAGTTAATGATATTGTTTTCATTAAAGTATATTTAGAAGGAGTTTTTCCTGCTGAATTCAAACATCTTCACTCAGAAGTTTTGAATTTACTTTCTTCATTTAAAACTATTGCTGATGATAATTTAGAGTTTGAGTTCATCAACCCTAATGAAAGTAGAAATGAAAAAGAAAAAGTTGACTTATATAAGCAATTAGTAAAACAAGGACTTGCTCCTACCGATATTGAAATAAAAAAAGCAGGAAGCAGTATAAATCAAATCATTTTTCCTGGTGCAATTATCTATTATAAAGACAAAGAAATTGCAGTAAATTTCTTAAAAAACTCAGTTACAAAAAATGCAGGAGAAAATATAAATGCATCAGTAGAAAACCTAGAATTTGAATTTATCTCTGCAATATATCACATCAGTAAAACTAAAACACATAGAATTGCTTTTTTAGAAGGAAATGGGGAGCTTACAGCATCTGAAGTTTATGATATTACAGAATCAGTTATACAGAATAATGATAAACTGAGTTACCATTATACTATTGATAGATTTAACATTAAAGAATTCGAAATTGACAGCAATACATTGCAGGCTGACATAGCTAGTCAGGTTAAGAAATTAACTAGTTATAAGGCAATAATTATTGCCAAGCCAACAATTGCTTTTAATATGTTAGATAAATTCATAATTGATCAATATCTAATGAATGGAGGGAAGATTCTTTGGTTGATTGATGGTGCAAAAGCAAGTATGGATAGTTTGCAACAAAATATGAGTTTTATTGCTACAAATAATGACCTTAAACTTAGTGATCTACTCTTCAAATATGGCATAAGAATTAATGCAAATTTAATTGAAGACCTAAGATCAACCGAAATTCCAATTGTAACAGGATATAGCAATAATATTCCTCAGCAATCTTATTTTCCATGGCCCTACTACCCTCTTTTGTTTTCGGAGAATAATCATCCTATCTCAAAAGGATTAGATGCAATAAAGTGTGATTTTGCAAGCTCAATTGATACAATTAAGAATAACATCAACAAAACCATACTATTACATAGTTCTAAGCAAAGTAGAATAAGCCCAACACCTGCAAAAGTAAGTTTAGGGATATTAGAAAATCCTCCTCCTCTTACATCATTTAACAAAGAAAAATTGCCTATTGCAGTTTTATTAGAAGGAGAATTTGAATCAGTTTTTAAAAATAGAATACTGCCTAAAAATCAGAAGTTGAATTTTGTAAGTCAAAGCAAAAAAACTCAAATGATAGTTGTATCTGATGGGGATTTAATTCGAAATTCTGCATCAAATAATGGAGATATTTACCCTTTAGGTTATGATAAGTTTATAAAATACACTTACCCTGGAAACAAGAAATTTATTATGAATTCAATTCACTTTCTATGTGATGAAACAGGCTTAACTCAGCTAAAATCAAAAGAGATAAAATTAAGATTATTAGACAAAGAAAAAATCAAAAATAATAAAACTCTTATTCAGCTAATAAATATCTTACTCCCTCTTTTAATATTACTTATTTTTGCATTTATTTTCACAAAAATGAAAAAGAAAAAATATGCCTAAAAAAAATATACTTTTTGCTTTACTTATTTTCTTTATTGGTATTTCTATTTGGCGCTTAAATTCTGATAAAAAATCAACAATTATTGAGGATAACAACTTTGCAATTGAAGACACTTCAATTATTGAAAAGGTATTTATTGCTGATAGAAGTGGGAATACAATTACAGTTAGTAAAAATGATGGAAGTTGGGTTGTAAACAACAAGTATGAAGTTAGAAAAGATGCAATAAATACTTTGCTTTCTACTATTTCGAAATTGAAAATAAAGAAACCTGTGTCAAAATCATCATTTGATAATGTGATTAAATTTATGGCTACATCTGGAATAAAAGTAGAGATTTATGATAAACATAATTTAATTAAATCCTATACAATTGGTTCAAACACTTCTGATCATTTAGGGACTTATATGCTGATGGAAAATGCTACAAAGCCGTTTGTAATCCATATTCCATCTTTTAATGGATTTTTATCCCCAAGATATGGAATTCAAGGGCAAAAACTAGATGTTGTTAATTGGAGGTCAAATAAAATATTTTCTCTAAAATCAGAGGAAATTGAAAATATCAAATTTACTGACTTATCAAATATCAAAAACTCTTATCAACTTTCAACTAATCCGCTAATTTTAAGTGATTATACATCTAATAAAGTTACTGTTAAAAAAGAGGCTATTTTCAAACTACTTAATAGTTTTGAAAAACTTAATTGCGAAACATATAAAGTAAAATGGAAAATTGATTTTTCCACTCAATTACATGAATTAATTGTAAATTCTGACACACTAAGAACCTATCAATTAAGTGAAGAAAAAGTAAAGTCAAAAGAAGAGAATTTTACAGTTGACAGAATGTATGCTACTCTAAATCATGGAGATTTAATGCTGATACAAGATTATGTTTTTAACAAAGTGTTAATTACTCTCAATGAATTAAAAAAGTAAATACACATGTAATATGAGTAGATAATTTATATTTGACACACATTTTAACACAAATTAAAAAAGAAGATTTAATGAAATTTATAGTTAATAGTACCGCCCTTTTAAGAGAGTTGCAAAAGTTAAATGGAGTAACTAGTTCAAACAATACTTTACCAATATTAGATAACTTTTTGCTTGACATTAACAGTAATAACATGACGATTATTGCTTCTGATTTAGAAACTACAATGATGTCAACTATCTCAGTTGAGGCTGATGTTGATGGTAAAATCACAATTCCAGCTCGTATTTTAATTGATACTTTAAAAACATTTTCTAATCAGCCTCTTACATTTATTGTAAACACTGAAACTTTTGGAATTGAAATGAGTTCAGAAATGGGAAATTATAAATTAGCAGGACAAAATGCTAATGAATTTCCTAAAACTCCAAAATTAAATGGTTCGTCAACAACAACTATCAAAGGTGATATTTTAGCTAATGCAATTAATAAAACTTTATTTGCTAGTGGAAATGATGAATTAAGACCCGTGATGTCAGGTATGTTTTGTGAACTTTCTACTGAGCAAATTACTTTTGTTGCTACTGATGCTCATAAACTAGTAAGACATACTCGCACAGACATTTCTTCTGATAAAACCGCTTCTTTTATTGTACCAAAGAAACCATTAACTATTCTTAAAAATAACATTAGTGATGATGCAGATATTAAATTAGTATTCAATGACACTAATGCACTCTTTACTTTTAATAATATTACAATAATCTGCAGATTAATTGACGGCAAATATCCTAATTATGAAGCTGTAATTCCTAAGGATAACCCTAATAAACTAACAATTGAAACGGCTTCACTTCTAAGTTCAATTAAAAGAGTCTCAATTTATGCAAATAAAACGACACATCAAATAAGACTAAAGATAGCAGGAAGTGAACTTCAAATTACATCAGAAGATTTAGATTTTGCAAATAAAGCAGAAGAGAGATTATCTTGTCAATATGAAGGAACTGATATGGAAATAGGATTCAACTCTAAATTTGTAATTGATATGCTTAATAATATTGGTGCTGAACAAATTTCATTAGAAATGAGTGCACCAAATAGAGCTGGAATTATACTGCCTTTAGATGGACTAGAAGAAGGTGAAAATACTTTAATGCTGGTAATGCCAGTAATGTTAAATAACTAAAAAATTATGAGAAAAATAACACTTTTAACAATTGTAGCTTTATTAAGCTTTGGAGCTAATGCTCAAAGTTTACTACCTACTAAATATGGAATTAAAGTAGGACTTAATATTGCAAATGTAACTTCAACTCCTAATGAAGGGGTAAAAAACATTGAAACCACACCTCTACTAGGTGTAGCAGGAGGGTTTTATATGGAAATTGCTTTGAATGATAAATGGTATATTAATCCTGAACTTCATTATGTTCAAAAAGGCGCTTCTTTTGATTATGATTACAATCATAAATGGGACAGTATTTCTTTAAATAATGTAAATAGTTTAGATGAATATGCTACTACTAACTCATTAAAATTAGCTTATCTAGAATTAAACCCAACAATTAGCTATAAAGCTTCTGATAAATTAGCTTTAAACTTTGGTCCTTCTGTTTCTTTTCTAATTAGTGAGGATTATACTTTTACTGAGAAAATTATTGGTGACTCTCCTCCTTTAAATTCAGTTGAACCAACACCTGGAACATATGAGTCTGAAGATTTAGATGTGGGCCTAAACCTAGGTTTATCTTATTACATAACTGAGAGTTTTTTAGTAGATGCTAAAGTAAATACAGGATTTATGAAGGTTGGTTCAGTAAATAGAATTACATCAATTGAAGAGCATGATAACGAAAAGAAAGAATACAACTTTGAACTAAATAATAGAGTAATTGTACTTTCATTTGCTTATTTATTTTAATTTTACAATAAAATAATATGAAAAATAATATGAAGAAGATATTTATCCTAGCAATTGTAGCTCTGTTTACATTAAACTTAAGCGCACAAAAAACAGAAAAAGGAATTTGGCAAATTGAAATTGGTACAGGGCTAGATATAGGATTTAATTGGGTGACTGGAGGTGAATTTGATGAAAAAATAACATCTAACGGAACTACAATATCTGAAGCAGATGGAGATTGGAGTGATTTTTATAATTCGCAAACAAATTTTCAGTATGATTTAGATGCTACAAATTTTGATGATTGGGAAGATAGATTTTTAAAAAATGTAAGTATTGGTTATTTTGTTGCTGATGGATTTTTAATTGGGCTTGGCTTAGACTTAGGAGGTTTCAATACAAATGATGATGATACTACTATGATTAACAAACTAAACAATCTTACATTAGGAGCAACACCCAAATTAAGATACTATATAGAAACAGGAAGAGGTAATGCAATGTTTTTTGAAACTTCATTTGGAATTGGGTTAACTAATGACAAAAACAATACCGATCTAGCAAATGGTGATTGGACAGAAGATAAGAGCAGTACTTTTGGCTCTAACATTGGAATAGCTGTCGGTTGGTCACTATTTAACTTTAATAGTAGAGAGATATTCTCAGTTGAGCCAATTATTGGCTTTAACATTGGATCTGGAACAACAAACAGAACATTGACTTCTTATAATGAAGCTGCAGATATTATAATTATTGATGATAGAACAGATAAATTCAGTTCTATGGGAGCTTATGCTAAACTTAAATTAGCATTTTACTTAGGTAGACATTTCTGGTCTCATTAAAATAAATAAACCATGAAAAATATACTTTTACTCTTACCACTTACAGTACTACTTAATTCATGTGTAGTTGAAGTAGAAACAGGTGGTTGTACTGATATCTATGCTGAAAATTATGAGTCATTTGCAGATTATGATGATGGTAGTTGTGTATACATATGGGGCTGTACAGACCAACTTGCAGATAATTGGGATCCTAATGCTACAATGGAAGATAATAATACTTGTCAGTACAGTTGTAATCTTGTTTATTATTTAGACTATAGTGCAGCACAATACATGATAAATTGGGGAATATCTTACTATACATTTTATGATAGCTATAATGAATATATTGGTTATATAACTAGTGATTACTATTGGACAGGTGCACCAAATTGCATACCTCAAGCTGATGGATCAACACTTACAGCTACATTATATTGGAGTGGTAATTACAATAATAATTTAGGCTCTTTCTCATGGTCAGCTTACCCAGATGATGGCCAAGTTGCTGATTATGACTACACTGAAAACAATATTATGCCAGGAGAATGTATTAAGCTACAATTGAGCAAGAAAAAGATACAAGAATACAAAGAAGCTACTAAATAGTTTGTGATATAAATTGAGCTACATTTTTTGAAGCGAGTTTTTTATCTAATAAATTAATGAGTTTATCGTAATCCTTTACAATAGACTCTTTTTCTTTTATGATAGTTTTTAATTCAAAGATAAGATTCTCCTTATTTAACTCTGATTGTATCAATTCCTTTACTACTAATCTATCCATTAAGATATTTACTATAGACAAATAATTAATTTTAATAAGAAATTTAGCAATAGAATAGGTAAGCCAGTTTGTTTTATAGCACACCACTTGAGGCACTTTAAAGAGAGCTGTTTCTAAAGTAGCAGTACCAGAAGTTACTAAAGCATAATCAGCATTGGAAAGCAAACCATAAGTTTCGTCAAAAACCAAATCTACTTTCGAATTCTGAATAATTTGATGATAATATTCTTTAGAAAAAGTATTAGTAGCTGCAATTACAAATTTATAGCCAGAAAAATCATCAACTACTTCTAGCATTCTTGGGAGAATTTTTTCTATTTCTTGTTTTCTACTACCAGGCAGTAAAGCAATTATATTTTTATCAGACTTGTAAGAAAACTTAAAATTACCTTTACCTATCTCATCTAGCAAAGGATTTCCTACATAAGCAACT
>CAJQLK010000015.1 GCA_905479165.1 uncultured Flavobacteriales bacterium
CTCAAGTAAATAACATTACACTTGATGGTGCGATAATCTCCTTAAAAGGATTTGGAAATAAACTTACTATTAGTACAAAAAATAGTTTGTACTTAATGGAAGATGGTTTGATTATTGAAGGATTCCCAATAGATACTGATGGCTACTTTAATATATCTGACATTGATAATAATGGCAAGAGAAATATCTTAAACATCAAAAACGGGATACTTTATAATTATGAGCTTGGAACTAGTCCAAAAAATAAGTAAATGTTAGATAAGGAAATAATTTTACTTTCTTAGAGAGCAACTGTGTTTCTACTAATGGAAACTGAACTCCTCCCCTTATTAAAATAGTTTTATTCTTATCCCTTTTAATCATAAATTCAGGAGATAAATAAGGTTTTATACAAACTTCCTCAATTGGTATATATACAACACCTCCTTTTGCCCCTATATAAAATTTATTTATCAAATTATAATGATAACCAATACTAGCTTCACTAAAAGAAAATGATGTATTTATTTCAGTAAAGTACATTGATTTCTTATTAAAATAGTAAGCCCCTAGACCCATTAAAAAAGGCAATCCATAAGAATGTGCGAAGTATAAATTTTTCTTTCTTTTTGCTCCTTTATCAAACCTACTCAAATCATATTTTTCTATTAAATCAATAAGTAAAGTTGGGTATTTAGGATTAGTAGCATAACCTGCTTTCTTCAATCCATTAGCCCATTTCTTGTAGTTTGTTTTATTGTATTCAAACAAAAAAGAATAACGACCTCTTTCTGTTAAAAAAAGGGAATGATCTCTGAATGATTCTGACACCTTACTATACTTTCTGAAACACTCTCCTTTTTCGTCATCATCCACAATAATCGTTTTACCGTTCCAATTACTATGGCATTTAATTCCAAAATGATTTTTACCATCTACTGCTAAACGGCTTTCTCCATTTCCACTCTCTAGAATCCCCTGAGCCAAAGTAATAGAAGCAGGAATTCCGTATATTTCCATTTCAGCAATTGCAGCACTGCTGTACTTATCAATATAGCTTTCCGTTTTATTCTGAGCCACCACTAAAAAGAAGGGAAAAAGGAATACAATTAGTAAGTATTTTTTCATATCACTAAAATAGAAAAGCCATTCAATCTATTTACACTTAAAAAATATATATTTGAACACTAACTTTTAATAAATATATTTTGAAAAGAAAAGCCTGTAGAGATTATGAGGGAAGTTTAACTCCCAACCTTTCAGCCATTCCTTTATTGCCTTGCAAACCACCCGTATGTATGGTTAAAATATTACTTCCTTTCGGAAAAAAATTTTTACTAATCAAATCTAAAACACCCATCATCATTTTGCCTGTATAGATAGCATCCAAAGGAATATCATTTACAGTATTGAATTCGCTTATAAACTCAACTAACTTTTCACTTACTTTAGCATAACCTTTTCCAGTATAGGTATTTATAAACTTATAATTAGTTGAACTCGTCCAATTTTTTATATCCTTTTCTATGCAATCAATTCCTTTGATAGCTGGAAAACCAATTACAGTTTGTTTGGCAGTTGAAGCATTAATAATTCCTGCAATTGTACCTCCAGTACCCACTGCACAACAAATATAATCTTGTGTATCATTCGCCTCCAAAATCTCAGCTGTACCTTGAGTTGCTAACTTATTTGTTCCTCCTTCAGGAATCAAATAAAAACACCCAAACTGTGCTTTTAGTAGTTCTAAAAATTCAGGATTTGTTTTCTTTCGATAATCACTCCTACTCAAATAATGTAATTCCATACCATTTTGCTTAGCAAAATGCAAAGTAGGATTTAAAGGCAAGTGCTCCTCACCTCTTATAATACCTATGCTTTTAAAGCCTTTTTCCTTTGCAGCATAGGCAGTAGCAGAAATATGATTGGAAAAGGCTCCACCAAAGGTCAATAGCGTATCAAGATCTTGCATTTGAGCTTCAATCAAGTTATACTTTAATTTGAACCATTTATTGCCAGAAACAAAAGGATGTATCTTATCAATTCTCTTAATAAATAAGCGCACTTCCTTCTCTATTAAAAGTGGAATTGATATTTCCTCTGTTTCTATTTTCATTCGTGCAAATATCGTAAATTTGCCAACTCTATGGAAGGATTTTCAAAAATAGACAGTCTAGATAAGGATGAGTATTATCATTCCAAAGAAGGCTATGTTGTTTTTACTGAAAAACACCATTTAAAAAGAGGATATTGTTGCAATAATAACTGCAAACATTGTCCGTATAAAAAAGAAATAAAGCCGAAAAATGAAAAATCTTAAGCAAGCCATTTTACAAGGGATTCCATCGGAAATTCCTACAAAAAAGAACATTAATCCTAGTGTTAGTCATGCGCCTAACCGTAAGGACATTCTTAATAAAGAAGAAAAGCAATTAGCAATTCGTAATGCTTTGCGTTATTTTCCTAAGCACATGCATATCGTATTAGCTCCTGAATTTGCTGAGGAACTTAAAACTTACGGTAGAATATACATGTATCGTTTCATGCCTGAATATGAGATAAAAGCAAGGCATTTTGAAGATTTTCCCCATAATAGCAAACAAGCAGCTGCAATTCAAATGATGCTTTCCAATAACTTGGATGATGCTATTGCACAACATCCTGAAGAATTAATTACTTATGGTGGAAATGGGGCGGTATTCCAAAACTGGGCTCAGTACCTTTTGACAATGCAGTATTTGGCCATAATGACTGATGAGCAAACCTTAGCGCTATACTCAGGTCATCCAATGGGATTATTCCCTTCACACAAGGAAGCGCCTAGAGTTGTGGTAACGAATGGAATGATGATTCCTAACTACTCCAAAGCGGATGATTGGGAGAAATTTAATGCTTTAGGTGTTACTCAATTCGGACAAATGACTGCAGGATCGTTCATGTATATTGGACCTCAAGGGATTGTACATGGAACAACAATTACAGTCTTGAATGCTGCACGAAAAATTGACCCAAAAGCAGAAGATTTAAGTGGTAAAATATTTATTACTGCAGGGCTTGGAGGAATGAGTGGTGCTCAGCCAAAAGCAGCTGTTATTTCAAAAGGAGTCTGTATAGTGGCGGAAGTAAATCCTCAAGCAACTTACAAAAGACAAAAACAAGGATGGGTAGATGAAGTTTATAAAAATATAGATGAATTACTAGATAGAGCAATTGCAGCAAGAGAAAACAAAGAAGCTGTTTCCATTGCTTATGATGGTAATATTGTTGATTTATTGGAAAGAGTTGTAGAGCGAAATATTCATATTGAAATTGGCTCTGACCAAACATCATTACACAACCCTTGGGCAGGTGGCTACTATCCTGCTGGAATTTCATATGATGATGCCAATGAAATGATGGCAAACAATCCTGTCGAATTTAAAATGGAAGTGCAAAAGACTCTAGTAAGACATACCAAAGC
>CAJQLK010000016.1 GCA_905479165.1 uncultured Flavobacteriales bacterium
GAGCTGGAGTTGCTTATGGAACTTATACTAAAGATAAGAATGGTTTAACTGCTGGTGAGACTTATAGAGGTCAAGCTAGAGCATTCTGTGATCCAAATGGAGGAGCTTACTTCTCATTATCTTGGACTCCATTAGTATACTGGACTCAGCCAACTTCTAGAATTGAAGGAGGAACAGCAATTGCTAACTTAGATATTTATCCTAATCCATCAAGAGATTTGTTTAGCATTAGCTTTACAAGTGAATATGTCCAAAACTTAAAGGTTAGAATCCTTAATGTAATAGGAGAGGAGTTGATGGCTGATGACTTGCAACAATTTGTTGGTGAGTACACTAAACAAATTAACTTAAAAGAAAATGCAAAAGGGATTTATTTCTTAAAGATAGAGACTAATGATGGAATAATTAATAAAAAGGTTTTATTACTCTGATTATTGTATAAAATACACTAAGTATTTATATCTTTGCATAAAATTTTGATATCATGAAAAAATTATTATTTATATATTTAATCCTATTTTCTGCAAATTCGTATTCACAGATAACTGCTACTTTTGAAGTAGATATGAGTTTATATCCAAATTCGTATTCGAATGTTGAATTCTACAGAGGGGGGCAATCGTATCCAATGCAAAATATTGGAGGAAATCATTATGAATATACAGCAATAGTTCCTGGTTTTCAAGCTTCAAATTATACTTATAAATTTAAGGTAGATGGTATTTTAGAATCATTTAATGGTGCCGAAAGTTGTATTACTATTACGCCGACAGACACTTTAAGAGTAATAAATTTAAATTTAAATATACCTTCAATTGTATGTTGGGAAACATGTTCTTTTTGTATAATATACGGCTGTACAGATTCAACTGCATCTAACTTCAATCCTATCGCTACTGTTGATGATAGCACATGCATTACATGTAACTATGGCTGTATGGATACATTAGCAATGAATTTTGACTCACTAGCTACTTGCCAAGATACTTCATGTATTTATCCACAAATATATGGTTGTACAGATTCAACTGCATGTAATTATGATTTTTTAGCGAATATAGATGATAGTTCTTGTGGATATTTAGTTGGGTGTACAGATTCTTTAGCATTTAATTATGATTCGTTATCTACATGTAGTGACAGCAGTTGTATGTACGAATATAATGTTACTTTTCAGTTGGATCTAAGAAATCAAACAAATATCTCATACATTACTCCCGAGTTAAATGGAGAATTTAATAGTTGGTGTGGTGATTGTGCTCAAATGACTGATTTAAATAATGATTCTATTTGGGAAATAACAATTCCATTACTTGAAGGTTCAGGCCCTTCAGGAACTCCTGGTTGGCAATATAAATTTTCTGCAGATAATTGGAATATAGAAGAGAATTTATTTTCAGGAGATCCTTGTACATTTACATCATCTGGATATACAAACAGATATATAAATGTTACTCAAGACACTATTTTAGATCCTGTATGCTGGCAAAGTTGTGTTGATTGTTTTGGGCCACAGAGCTCATATAATGTTACTTTTCAGGTGGACATGACAAATGTATCTGGATTTAGCATTCCAGAAGTTAACGGAGAATTTAATGGATGGTGTGGTAACTGTTGGCCTATGACTGATGTTAATGGAGATGATATTTGGGAGTTTACAACTTTAATTGATACTTCTTTACAGGAATATAAATTTTCTGCTGATAATTGGAATATTCAAGAACAATTAGACTCTAGTATGAGTTGTATATTATCTATTATTGATTCTTCAGGAAACGTATATGTAAATAGATACTTAGATATTAATTCAGATACTATTTTAGAGGTTGTATGTTGGGAAGAATGTATTGATTGTTTCACTATGCAAACTTCATGGGACTGCAATGGTCAAGGAGATTGTTTTAACCCAGGAACTGGATTAGGGTTGTATCTAGACTCAATCGATTGTACGTTAAATTGCCAAACTACTCAATCATGGGACTGCAACGGTCAAGGAGATTGTTTTAACCCAGGAACTGGATTAGGGTTGTACCTAGACTCACTTGATTGTTCGTTTAATTGTCAAACCACTCACTTGATGGAGATGAATAATAATTATATAATTTATCCAAATCCAACAAGTGAATTTGTCTATATTAATAGTAAAAAAAATATTGATAATATTATTATCTATAATAAAATTGGGGAAATAATATTTCAAATTGATAATCCGAACCTAATAACAGAGATTAATTTTTCAGGAAAAGCATCAGACATTTATTTCATGGAGATTTATTATGGCACTAATATATATCGAGAAAAAGTTATTTTCAATAAATAGATTATGGAAAGAATAATTTTATCAATAATATTTTTTGTATCATATACTGCTTCTTTCAGTCAGAACTGGCAATTAATTTGGGAAGACGATTTTAATGGAAATTCTTTGGATCAAAGTAAATGGATTCACGATATAGGTACTGGCTCTCAATACGGTATGTGGGGATGGGGAAATGGAGAGTTACAGTATTATCAACCTCAAAATACAATTTTAAGTAATGGAACTGCTAAAATTGAAGTTAAAGAAGAGCCAAATGGTATTGTTGATTCCTGGGGCGCATCATCATATTTTTCTTCTTCAAAAATCACTACTAAAGGAATCTTTGATTTTAGATATGGTAAAGTGGAAGCTAGAATTAAAACTATTGATGGTCAAGGTTTTTGGCCTGCATTTTGGATGTTGCCAACTGGAGGAAGTTGGCCTTGTGATGGAGAAATAGATATTATGGAGCAGTGGGGAAATAATTATTTAACAAATAGTACAACTGGAGCTGCACATATCGGTACTTGTCCTTATTCACAATCTACACATTTTTATGAGAGTTTCTCTAGTTATATTTCATCAGGATCATTTTCTGATGATTTCCATACTTACTCAGTAATTTGGAAAGAGGATACTATTACTTGGTATGTGGATGAAACGGAACTATTTTCTTTAAATCCATCTAATTACTGGTCTATCCCAACCCAAAGTGCTTGGCCATTTAACGCTAATGAATGGTATCTAATGATTAATTTAGCTATTACTCAAGCTGGACCAAATTCTAATACAGTATTTCCAAATCAAATGGAAATTGATTATGTTAGAGTTTACCAAGAAAACATTACTAGTATAGAGAGTGTTAGCGAGAACGAACATATAATTTTCCCTAACCCTTCAAATAATTATATAGTTTTCAAAGGAAATAATCTTAAATATATTAGAATCTATAATATTGAGGGAAGCTTAATTTTAGATAAGATATTGAATATGAATAACACGATAAATATAGAACATCTTGATAGTGGTATGTATTTGGTTGAGTTAGAAGATTCATTTGGGGTTAAGACTAATAAAAAAATAATAATTAATTAAAGAATATGGATATTGCAAAAATAGATGTTATTGTATTTGTTTCTTATTGTGTTTTGATTTTAGCAATAGGATTGTATGTTTCAAGAAATAAAGATGGTAAGAAAAAAACAGCTGAAGATTATTTCTTGGCGGGAAAATCTTTGCCATGGTGGGCAGTTGGCGCTTCACTAATTGCTGCAAATATCTCTGCAGAACAATTTATTGGAATGTCAGGCTCAGGTTTTGCTCTTGGTTTAGCTATTGCTTCTTATGAATGGATGGCTGCAATAACATTATTAGTAGTAGCAAAATACTTTCTCCCGATTTTTATTCAGAAAGGCTTATACACAATACCAGAGTTTATTGAAAAGAGATATAGTACTAATCTAAAAACAATTTTAGCAATTTTCTGGATTGCATTATTTGTGTTTGTTAATTTAACCACAGTTTTGTATTTAGGTGGAAAGGCTTTAGATACAATTATTGGAACTGGAGATGGAAGTATTATAATGACTAGCATAATTGGATTAGCACTTTTTGCATTAGCGTACTCTTTATGGGGAGGGCTTGCTGCAGTTGCTTGGACTGATGTAGTTCAGGTTGTTGTTTTGATATTTGGTGGTTTTATGATGACTTATTTTGCATTAATTCATGTTAGTGGTGATGCGGATTCTTGGTTGATAGGTTTAAAGAATGTATACAATACTGTCCCAGAGAGATTTTCAATGATATTATCAAAAGGTGAAATATTTACTCCAAATGGAAAGGATGCTTGGTGGGATTTACCTGGTCTTGCTGTATTAGTTGGAGGAATTTGGGTTGCTAATCTTTATTACTGGGGTTTTAATCAGTATATTATTCAAAGAACATTAGCTGCAAAAAATCTTCAAGAAGGTCAAAAAGGACTTGTTTTTGCTGCATTTTTGAAATTATTAATTCCAATTTTTGTGGTTCTACCTGGTATAATTGCATATGTTATGGTCTTAGATCCAGCAACAGGGGCATTTGTAAAAGAATCATTACCATCAAGTTTTCTTGGTTTAGACGGGAGTATTTCAAATGATAATGCTTCTCCTTGGTTAATTAAAACTATAATTCCTGTTGGACTTAAAGGATTAATTTTAGCCTCATTAGCAGCTGCAATTGTTTCATCTCTTGCATCTATGATTAATTCGACATCTACAATTTTTACAATGGATATTTATAAATCATTATTTAATAAGAAAGCAACAGATGATCAAATGGTTAAAGTGGGTAGAATCTCAGGTTTTATAGCTTTAATGATAGCTTTAGTGATTGCTCCACAATTAGGAAGTTTGGGTCAAGTCTTTCAATTTATTCAAGAGTACACAGGTGTAGTTAGTCCTGGTATATTAGCTGTATTCTTAATGGGTCTTTTTTATAAGAAATCAACCAATAATGCAGCAATTTGGGGTGTTATTCTATCAATACCTATCGCAATGTATTTTAAACTTGCTCCAGAGAGCTGGATGTTTGTTAATATTCCATTTATGCATCAAATGCTTATAACGTGTATAGGTACCATAATCATAATATATGCAATCAGCTATCTTGAAGGAAATAAAAATAATTCAAAAGCCATAATTTTAACAAAAGAATTATTCTCAACTTCATCATCTTTTAATATTTCCGCTTTTCTTGTTTTATTAATCACAGTATTCCTTTACGCTTTCTTTCAATAAATCTTAATATTTATGTATAAATTTTATTTCCTTATAATAACTCTCCTTTGTTTTTCTTCATGCATCAATGAAGATTCTAAGTCATCATTTTTACTAGATTCAGAAAATGAAGCGTCAATTAGTAGTTTGATAAATGATATGACTATAGAAGAGAAGGTTGGGCAGACTTGCCAGATTACTTTAGATGCAATCTTAAAAAAAGACTCATCAGGAGTTTTAATAGAACCTCATCAAATAGATAAAGCAAAATTAGATAAAGCGATATTAGAATATAATATAGGATCGGTTTTGAATGTATCCAACCATACTTTTAGTTTAGAAACATGGCATAGTATAATTGATGATATTCAAACCATAGCATTAACAACAAAACATCAAATTCCAATTATATATGGTGTAGATGCTATTCATGGAGCTACTTATATTAAAAATAGCACCTTATTTCCTCAAGAAATAGGTTTAGCAGCAACTTGGGATACTTCTCATGCTAGAATTATGGGAGCAATTACTGCTTATGAAACAAGAGCATCTGGAGTTCCTTGGAATTTTTCACCTGTCCTAGATATGGGTAGAAAACCAATTTGGTCACGTTTTTTTGAAACATTAGGTGAAGATGTTTATTTAGTAAAGACAATGGGTAAATCTATAATTAATGGGTATCAAGGAAATGGCATGGTTGATAAATATCATGTAGCTGCTTGTTTAAAACACTATGTAGGTTATAGCTATCCATCAAGCGGTAGAGATCGGACTCCTGCTCTTATCCCAGAAAGGACAATGGAGGAATATCATCTTCCTCCTTTTAAGGCAGCTATTGATGCTGGAGCCTTAACTGTTATGATTAATAGCGGTGAGGTAAATGGAATCCCTGGACATGCAAATAAATATTTACTTACAGATATTCTAAAAGAAAAATGGGGATTTTCTGGATTTACAGTTTCAGATTGGGAAGATTTTATTAATTTACATAAAGTAGCACAAACAGACTCTACTTTAAAAGATGCTATTGCAACAGCTATTAATGCTGGTGTTGACATGAGTATGGTTCCTAATAATCCAGAGTATAAGAACTATTGCAAATTATTCATTGAACTAGTAAAAGAAGGAAAAGTTAGTGAGGTACGTCTAGATGATGCAGTTAGAAGAATTCTTAGAGTAAAACATCAATTAGGATTATTAAATGAGGTTCGAATTCCAATTGATAATGATTATTCAAAATTTGGATCAGAAGAACATAGAGTGGCATCATACAATGCAGCATCAGAATCTATAACATTATTAAAAAACGAAAAAGATTTACTTCCATTGTCAACTAACAATTCAATTTTGCTTATTGGCCCAACAGCAAATAGTTTAAACTGTTTAAATGGAGCGTGGACACATACATGGCAAGGTGTGGATGAAACTTACAACAACAAATATCCAACTATTAAAGATGTAATTGAAGAAAGGTTTAGTAGCGTAAATTACTTTGAAGGATCAAAAATGATAATGAAAGATGGGGATGAGGCAGATATTCCATCTTCAGACCTTCAAAATGCTGTACAGACAGCAAAGTATTCAGATGTCGCAATTATCTGTTTAGGAGAGCTTCCATCTACTGAAAGGCCAGGTGATATTTATACATTAGACCTGCCTAAAGAGCAGCAATTAATTGTTGAAGAACTAAGTAAAACAGGTATAGCTATAATTTTAGTTCTTGTTGAAGGACGGCCTAAGATCATCAGAGATATTGAACCATTATCAGACGCTATTGTACAGGCATATCTTCCAGGTGATCAAGGAGCTTCTGCTATTGTTGATATATTGTGTGGAGATATAAATCCATCTGGTAAATTGCCTTATACATATCCTAGACATAATGGAGTTATAATGCATTATGATCATAAACAATCAGAATTAATAAATGCAAATACTTGGAAGAACGATTTTTATAGTCCACAATGGGATTTTGGTTTTGGTTTGAGTTATACCAAATTTGAATATTCTAATATGCAAATAAATAATAAGATATTATCCACAGAAAAAACATTATTAGTTTCAGTAGATGTAACAAATACTGGTAAAATGAAAGGGAAAGAAGTAGTACAGTTATATGTTAGAGATCATTTTGCTAGCATTTCTCCTTCACTAAGAAAGCTAAAAAGATTTACAAAGATTGAACTAGAACCATCAGAAAAAAGAACCGTAACGTTCACTATTGGTATTGAGGATTTAAAATTTTATGGCAAGGAAAATAAATGGATAGTAGAGGAAGGAAAATTTAGTTTAATGATTAATAGTCTTTCCAAAGAGTTTAATTTTAAAAGATAATGGCCGTAGGAGGAAAATATAAAGTAATTTTATTAATGATATTTTTCATTATTTATGTTCCTTTTCTGTCTTTTTCACAAGATGATTCCAATAGTATTTCTTTTCAAACTACACCAATTAATATTAAAGATCCAATCTCAAATATACGTATGGGTGGATACTTTAGATTTTTAGGCTATGTACGTAACTTTCAAGAGATGTATGATTTTGATGTTCCTAATTATTATTCTGGAGAATATCCTCAATCTACAACAATTAGCATAGGTACAGGATATCGTGAGCCAATGATGATGCTCTCAATTTCAGGAAAAGCAAATAAGTATGTTAATATTGGCACTGACTTAATGTTAAATAGTCCTTTTAACGGAACCTTTGATAATAATAGTGTAGCAATGTATCAAGGAACAAATGTATATTCTACCATAAATACTGATGTTGGTAAATTTGGTGTGCATGCTGGAGGGATAAAATGGTACAGGCAAAGCAAGCTTACTGTTTGGGCGGAAGAAGGATATTTAAGATATAGTCTTTTTGAGCGCGCACCATACGATCCTTTGAGCAAGAAAGTGGCTGAGAGATATAGTAAATATTATGATAAAGGATCTATCTCACAGGATTTGCGATTTGGAAATGTTGCTTTTCAAGGTCTTACTGTTACAGGTTCAGGAATTGAAGGACCTTCCTCTTCTACATTTTCATTTCAATCTATTTTAGGAAAGACACAAAATAATATTGGTGAATTAGTTTCATTTGGAAAAGATGATTATGCTACAGGTATTAGAATTAATAATGATTTAAGTAATGGTTCAAATTTTGCTTATAATTATTTTTCTTCTCTGACAGCGACTGATTCTGTTAAAAATAATTATCGTCAGTTTGCTGTTAATTCTGTTGAATTTAATTTTAAACTAAATAAAATTAGACTTACTGGTGAAGCAGGATTTGGTAGCTATGAAAGTAATTTAATCGAAAAGCAAATAGGTGAATTATTGGTTGTAAATTTTGATATTCCAGAAGAATATTCAATAATTCCTTTTAAACTTCAATATTCAAAAATTGCTGCTGAAGCAGTTAATGTTAATTCTTCGTTTCAAAACACTTCGATAGTAGATCTTGTCAATACAACCGTAATTGAGGAAGGGGCTGACGCAACAGTTCTTAGCTCATTTGGAGGGCCAATAAATAATTTAGGTTACTTAGCTAATAATAGAGAAGGATTTAGCTTGAACACAGAATTTAAAATTGGAGATTTGTCTGTTTCTGGTGGATTTGGTTTTTATTCTGAGCTAGAAAGAATAAATGCTAATTTTTCTTATAGTCATAAAACAAATGGGCTAATGCTATCCAGAATAGCCTATTTTAGTTCTGGTTATGGACCATATAAACAGTTCAACTCCTATTATAGAGGAGTTTTTGAAAATGTAAATGTTTCAGATAGCATATATGTAAATGATAGCACATTAATCTCAAGTGGACATCTTGATACAAATGGATTGCCTCTTTTTGATAAATTCTATTGCTCTTCAGATTTACATTTAAAATATAAAACTAGAGTTTTTGGAAAGAACTTATTTTTATTTTCTCTTTTTAATTACAATACAGCACAGGATTTCTTTAGTATTTTACCTGTAACAAATTCTTCAGCATTTATTCGACATTTTAGTCAGCAGTTTGATTTATGTTATGAGTTAAATAAGACAACAACATTTGTATTTAAACATGGCATTGAAAGAGTTTTAGGAAATAAGTATACAGATATTGATGATACTGATCCATATCCTGATGACGCTACATGGGGCGTAACTGAGGATTATATTCCTTCTTTCAAACCAAGAGATCAATTTGGTAATCTGCTTGGTTTTGGGTTTGATATTAAATTAAATGAAGGTGCCTATTTGTTTTTAAGACATGCTGCTTTCCATTATTATGATAAGAACTTTTCAGCAACTAACATCAAAGGTAGTGAGTCTACTATTGAACTAAAAATTAATTTCTGATGAAAAAAATATATTTATACTATTTATCATTCCTAATGTTATTCCCAATACTTGCTCAATCACAAGTTAAATCAAAACTATGGTATGATGGTAATGCTAGAGTTATGTATAATAGGGACGCATTAGAAGGTACTTTAAAAGAAACAGATACTGTATCAACAAGAAGTAATGGAGGGGGTTTTACTATCCTAGATTTAGGTTTTCATTTTACGCCAGTTGACGATATTGAAATTTTTTCTGAGATAAGATTAAAAAATGATTTTGGAGGAATGTGGGGAAATAAGAGTTTTGTTGAGTTAAGAAGATTGTCTGCTAAAGGAGCCGTTAATAATAAAATTGCATTTAGTATTGGGGATATTTATTTAAAACAAACTAAGTTTACCTTATATAACTATGAACAGGAGCTATCAGAATATGAGCCTTCAGTTTTTAAATTTTATAGAGATTATGTGAATTATGAAAATTATTATCAATCTAATTATCACAGGTTGCAAGGATTGCAGACTAATTTCACTTACAATATGTATAATTTTATTGAGCAACTTGATTTTGATGGCTTTACTGCAAGAATACGAGGCCTAGAATGGTTGGGGAAGCCAGAATTATTAATGCTTGGTGGTTCTGCAGTCGTTAAATTAAGCAATAAGATAAATTTGGGTTCACATTATGTAAATACATTTGAAGTTTTGTCTTCAAGTAATGGAACAGTTGCGTATTATAATCCGGTTTTTAATACACAAATATCTTATTCTGGTTTAGTAAATGATAATCCATATAAAATGTTTTTAGAAGGGGGATTCTCTAAAAGAGGGTGGGATGGCGATTTATTAGCTCCTGAGATAAAAGGATATTTTACGAAAGCATCAATTCATTCAAAAATTAAAAAAGGGGAGATTAACCTTGGTCTCAGATATGTTGATACTGATTTTAGAAGTATAGGGGCCCAAACAAGAAGAATCAATTATAATACAACGACTTCTACATATCCTTATTATTCTAATAATTATACGCAAAGGAAAGTAAGCTTATTAGATATTATGTCTGCCCCTAATGTTTATAATCAAAATCTGTCAACTTCATTAATGAACTATAACCCAATGTATAGCTGTGTTTCTCCATATGGAGACGCTACACCAAATAGAATTGGGATCACTGCTGAGGTTAATAATTTTAATTTAACGGACTATCTAAGTGTTAAATTTCAAGCACAGCATCTTTCTGAGATTATTGGTCAAGGAACAACTAATAAGAGAAGTTTTAATAAATCTGCTTTACACTCTTTACTATCTTTAGATAAATTATTATCTCTTAAAAATAGTTTTGACCTTGAAGGAAGTATAAATCTTGAAACTGTAAAAAGAGATGGTGAAGATTTTGAAAAGATTGATTTTAACAGCATATTATATAGTGGTTCAATCTCTTATGAGTTGATCAAGAATCTTAAAATAATTGCTGGAGCTAAAGTATTTTATGCTGAGGGTAATGAGTTTATAGCTGAAAGAGATGTTTATGATCAGATTAATGATTATTCAAATAATACTTATGACAGTAAAGAGACTATTTTAATAGGAGGAATACAACATCATTTCACAGATGATATTTATTTTACAATGCAATACAATCAATTTAATGTTTTAGACAAAACAAGTACCTATGATGAATTTTCTATGGGTAGATTAATCTTTATGTTTAATATGAATTTATAATATTATGAAAAACTTAAAATTTCTTTTAATGGCTTTACCTTTCATTTTCACCTCTTGTGAGAAAGATAAAATAGAAGGGCCTAGTTTAAATAATTTGTATGGAGAATTATCTATACTGGAATCTTTAAATGTAGTTGGTGATGGTGCTGACTTTAGTGTTGGTGAAAATATTTATTTTACTGCATCTTTCTCCAAGCAGGTTGATTGGCAAATAAAAATAAAGGGACTAAATTCTGGTTCTGTAAAAATTATTTATGGAAAATCAGATGTAATAAATCAATCTAATTCTACATGGGATGGAGGTTCTACACAATTACCTTTCTTTATAGCTGAAGATTGTGAAGTGGAGCTAACATTTGATATGCATGATGACACTATTTATAAACAGCTAAATATTAAAGGAGAAAAAGAATATAATGATGAAAGCACAGTATTAATTGCTGATTTTGAAAATGGATTTAATCCTAATTTTACTGGATTTTTTCAAGCGGGATGTACTAAGGCATTAACAATAGGAGGAGCCGGTCAAGGAATCAATTTTTTACAGCAGTTTGGTACTTGTGATTGGGATTGGTTAATTGGGTATATTGATTATTACTCAAATTTTTGGTACGATCAACAAGAGCTATTAAATGATCCAAGCCAAGTATATTTTAATATAATGATAAATGGTGATAGCACGATTTCTCAAGTGTCTAATGTGCCGAATTCATTATTTAAGCTAGAATTTTATGAGGATGAAAATGGAGATGGCTATTATGATGCAAATACTGAAGACAGGTACGATTATGAATTTGATGTAGACTGGAATGGATGGAGAATGGTTTCAGTATGTTATAATGATGTAGAGAAATTAGTTCTGGCTAGTAGTGGAGGAAATGCTGTTAGAAATCCATCAAAGATATCAAATGTCAGAACATTACTTTTAGCAAATCCTGAATCTGGATTTGCAAAAGCAGATGTGGATTTTTTAATTTGGAGTATTGGTAAACCACTTTTGAATTAATTAATGTACAAGTTTTTAATCATATTACTATTTCTTTTTTCATGTACAAATATGAAAGAAGTGTCTTTGTATGAAAATCCTCCTGCTATTTGTGATGTTAATTACCTAAATGGATTTACTTCTACTGAGATTTTCAGTAAAGGTGGTACAGATGAGGTTTGGGGAAATAAAGATGAAGAATGTAATCCATTTAGTTTTTCATCACTTGATGCAAGTATAGATTATACTTTTGTTAGTACATCTTCAGAAAAATTAGAAGAAACAATTAAAGTTGATGCTAAATATGATTTACAAGTAGTTAAAGTAAAAGATAAAAGGGGGATTGAGAAAAATTCTCTTCATATAAAAACAGATAAGCCTACAACTTGTGAGTGGATTGGTATGGGAATTGGTTGGGATGGTTGGCAAGGAAAAGATTTAAGTGGTATTATGAGTAATGCTGCTATTGAATTTATGGCTAGGGTTGATGGAGATCCAATTCACAATATTCCAATTGTATTCGTTTTAGAAGATTATTATGCTAATCAATGCTATGCTACAGCAGGTTATTTAGGTATTGAAGGAGGTAAGGTTACAAAAAAATGGACAAGAGTAATTGTTCCGCTACCTACTTTCTCTTATCAAACTAATAATATTGATTTAACAAATATTAAGCAATTACTATTACAATGTTACGATAAGGTTGATATATATATTGATGACATGAAAATTATTCCTCATGAGCATAATTATAAAAAGATATCATCTTCTCTTTTTGTACAAGAAACGGAACTTCCAATAAATATATTCTCAGAAGAATTAAATTCAGCATGGGGAATAAGCAATGATTATTGTGGAAATATAAAACTTAGTTCGGATGTAAATTATTCTGGAGGAAAATTTATTGATATCGATATTGACAAGACTAAATGTAATTGGAAGGAATTTGGTATTAGTTGGAATGATTGGCTATATACAGATTTAAGTAGTAGTATATATGGAGTATATTTTGAGTTTGATGTCAAATTAGATGAATATCAAAAAACTAAAATTTCAATTGAAGATTATAATGGAAAGAAGATGAAAATAGATTTAGCAAAATACATTAACATTTCAAATAATGATAAATGGCAGAAGATTAGAATTCCAATGAAGAAATTTCCAATTAGAGAATCAACTATTGATTTAAAAAGAATAAAAAATATAGTTTTTGCTTTTGAAGATAAAGCAAAACTAAAAATTGACAACATTAAATTAACTAATTAAAACTATAACCTATGAAAATTAAAACATTTATATTACTAATTTTAACACTTCCTCTTTTCTGCTCATCACAAATCCTCTGGGATGATTTTGAGCAAACACGTGTTGGTTATTATGAATTTACACATGGTGGGATGACAACTAGATTTGAGAATCCTGACCCATCAAGTGTAGTAAACAGTTCTGAACTTTGTGCTCAATATGTCAGAAACCCTGGAGAATCATATGATGTTTTGGTTATAGTAGCTAATGGACCAATTAATGACGTGAGCAACTATGTAAATGGAACAAAACAGATGAGTGTAGATGTTTTTAGTCCAGCACCAGGAATACCTGTACAAATTACATTAGAGGACTCTTCTCTGGCTGGAGCAACAAATTATCCAACTGGTAGACATAGTATCTATTTAGGCGTAACAACTCTTACAAATGAGTGGGAAACAATAGACTTAACATTTAATTCAAAGCCTGATCCTAGTATGTCTGATGTAGGTTTAAGTTCAGTTATTTTGTTGTTTAATAGCAATACAAATACAGATGATACTTATTATTTTGATAATTTATATGGCCCTGAATTTGACAATCAGTGTGATGGTTTTTTAATAGAACCTTCAGTTAACTTTGCAGATTGGGACTGTAATTGGAATTTAGGAATTTGCCCATCAGCCACACCTTGTTCTTCTTATGATTATGTAAGCGGTTGGCTAAATCAAAGTTATAATCCTGATAACACAACTATAAATACAAGTAAGTATAGTGGTGAATACACAAGAAACCCTGATGGAAATGGAGAAGATGTTCTGATTGCGTATTTTAAAAATGGAGCATTAGACCTTAATACAAATACACAATTTAACTTTAAACTTTATGGTCCTCCAAGGCCAATATATATGTCTTTTCAGGATGCAAATAGCAATGAGATTTATGCTTATAATTCTGTCCTTTCATCTAATAACCAATGGGAACAATTCTCTGTTGATTTAACTGGTGTTGCTACACAGAGTATTTCTCGTTTTGTTTTATTTTTTGATCAATCTGTAGTTAACTGGGATATGTATTATTTAGATGATTTGAATTTATCTTCAACTACTTCACTTGTTCGGGATATAAATGATTCAGAGTTAATAAATGTTTATCCTCAACCTGCAATAGATGATTTAAATATTAATATTAAACTAAGTAATAATGATGTGAGTAGAATAGATTTATATGATACTAAAGGTAAAGTATTATTAACAAATGTTGTAAATCAAAATTCTAATAATATTAACTTAGATGTTTCTGAACTTAATCCTGGAATTTATTTTCTTAAGGTTCAATCAGAAAATAATTTGTACACTAAGAAAGTTCAGATAATTAAATAATGAGATTCAATTTCCTTTTACTCGCTATACTTATTAGTAGCTTCTGTTTTTCACAGATAAAAGATATTCAAAAAACAGAAATCATTAGAACTAATGATGGATTTCAGTTGTTAAGAAATGGAATGCCATATTATGTAAAAGGAGCCGGGGGTACAGAATATCTTTCTTTACTTAAATCGATAGGAGGAAATTCAATAAGAACATGGAGTACGGGTGATGCTCAAAAAATTCTGGATGATGCATATGCTAATGGAATAAGCGTTTGTATTGGATTATGGGTAGGGCACGAGAGACATGGATTTAATTATAATGATGAATATGCCATAACTGCACAATTAAAGGCATTTGAACAAGATATTATAAAATATAAAGATCATCCTGCTTTATTAATGTGGGCTATAGGAAATGAAGTAGATCTATTTTATAAAAATTTCAGGGTATGGAATGCAATTGAAGATATTGCTAAGATGATAAAAGAGATAGATCCAAATCATCCAACAATGACAGTAACTGCAGGAATAGATCCAGCAGAAGTTTATATGATAAAAACTTATTGTCCAAGTATTGATATTTTGGGTGTTAATACTTATGGAGGAGTACAGCATCTTTCTGACGCAGTTAGAATGTTCGGTTGGGATAAGCCTTATATGGTAACAGAGTGGGGCCCGTATGGGCACTGGGAATCACCTATGACATCTTGGGGAGTTGCTATTGAGTCAACGAGTAAAGAAAAAGCAAATTTTAGAGATATAGCGTATAAGTCTATAAGTAAGGATGTAGATTTATGTTTAGGGAGCTATGCTTTCTTATGGGGGTATAAACAAGAACAAACACCAACATGGTATGGTCTTTTTACAAAAGAAGGAAATGCAACTCAAAGTATTGATGTGCTAAATAATTCTTGGGGGAATAATTATAGAAATAGAGCTCCAATTCTTCATTCTTTTTTATTAAATAATAAAGATAAGAAAGAAAGTGTAAAAATAAAAAGAGGTAAGAACTGTGTTTTTACATATGAAGTTACTGACCCTGATAATGATAGTTTAAGTTATGAGTTTAAATTAATGCCTGAGAGTACAGACAAGAAATCTGGAGGGGATTTTGAAAAAACTCCAGAGCCCATATCTTTTATAATTGTTGAAAATTCAGATGATAAATTAATTATAAAAGGACCTTTAAAGTCAGGCCCTTATAGATTTTTTATTTATGTTCGTGATTCTAATAAAAATGTAGCTACTGCAAACATTCCATTTTATGTTAAATGATTTTAAAAACTAAATTATATGTCTCCATTAAATTTATCTATTGACTGTGTTGTATTAGGATTTGATGAAGATCAAAAATTAAAAGTATTATTAATAAAAAAGTTTATTAATGATAGAAATGATGATCAGTTTGCACTACCTGGTGATTTAGTTGGCCTTAATGAAGACCTTTTAGCTGGAGCACAAAGGATATTAAATAGTTTAACTTCAATAGATAATTTATTTTTAGAACAATTCTCAGTTTTTGGAGATCCTGAAAGAACAAGACAAAAAAAAGATCAATCTTGGCTTAAAATGTATAGAAAGAAGCCTAAGGAGAGAGTTGTGACAGTTGGATATATTGCTTTAGTAAAGATGGAAGATTATGAGCCTCATGCATCTTCATTTGCTATTGATACAGAATGGGTTGAGTTAAATAAAGTTTCTGATGAATTAGCATTTGATCATAATTTAATTTTACATGATGGAATTAAATATTTAAGGAATCAATTAGATCATGAATTGGTCACTAATTTATTACCATCAAAATTTACTTTGTCTCAATTACAAAATTTGTATGAAATACTATTAGATCAGAAATTAGATAAAAGAAACTTTAGGAAGAATGTATCTAAAGATGCTTTAATAATTAAAACAGATGAAAAACAAAAAGGTGTTGCTCATAAGCCTGCACATCTATACACTTATAATAATAGTGAGAATTAAATAGAGAATCTTTCAAATAAAATGTATTTAACAAACCCACTCAAATGAGTGGGTTTGTTTTTGGTAGACCTACCGGTATTCTAACTGAGATTATTTTTTACTGAGATTTATCTTAACTTTTCTAATTCTTCTTTTATGAAATTAGCTAACTCTTTTACATATCTTGCTGAAAAATCAAATTTGATTCCTGCTGTTTCATAAATTTCTCCAATTGTTTTTGTGTATCCTAATTTAAGAGCATCCATATAATTATCTAAGCCTTTTTCTCCTATTTGTTTATATGAACGCCACATAGCAATTGCTCCTAGTTGCGCCATTCCGTATTCAACATAATAGAAAGGAACTTCATATAAATGCAATTGCTTTTGCCAAAGGTTAGCATGTACATTTTCATTTCCTTCCCAATCTAAAATTTGATTGCCTAGTTCTGAAGAAATTGTTAACCACTTCTCTTTTCTTTGTTGGGCTGTATGTTTAGTAGTATAAATCCAATGTTGGAATTTATCAATAGAAGCAACCCATGGTAAAGTTTCTAAAGCTTTTTTTAATTGTTCCAATTTTGCTCTTTTTAAATCAGCTACATCAGTATAAAAAACATCCCAATGATCCATAGATAATAATTCCATAGCCATAGATGCTAGTTCAGCTACTTCAGACGGAGTAGATTTAAATTCTGTTAACGTTAAGTCTCTACTTAAAAAAGAATGAATAGCATGACCTCCTTCATGAACCATAGTAACAAGATCTCTTTGAGAGCCAACAGCATTCATATAAATAAAAGGAACGCCAATTTCATAAAGTGGATACATAAAACCTCCTGGAGCTTTTCCATTTTTTGATTCTAGATCCAAATGTTTCATGGCTTTCATGGTTGAAAGACATTCTCCAAAATAAGGTCTTAGTCTGCTGAAACACTCTACTGTTAAATCAGTTAGTTCAGTTCCTCCTTCAAATGGTTTTAAGGCAGCAAGACCATCAACATCAACAGCTGTATCCCAAGGTTTGTATGATTTGTATCCTAATTTATCTTTTCTTTTTTGTTCAAATGAATTGATAATAGGAACAATTTCTTGTGCAATAGCATCATGAAAGTTAAAGCAATCTGTAGGCGTGTAGTCAAAACGTCCCAGAGCCGCAAACATATAATCACGATAATTGTCAAAGTCAGCATTTTTTGCAATTCTTTGCCTTAACGCAATTAGTTCATCAAATAAATTATCTAAAGCTTTTTCATCCTGCAATCGTCTAGTACTAATTTTATTATAAACTTCTTCTCTTTTAACTCTATCCGTATTTTTTAATAATTGTGCTGCTTTTTGCATTGTCATTTTTTCGCCATCAACCTCTATTGACATCTTTGCAGAAATAGCACCATATTCTTGTTGCTTTTCTTCCATTATTGTAAATAAAGGAATATTTTCTTCACGGAAAATTTCAATTTGCTTTTTTACGCTTCTTAAATAGATGCGGTATTTTTCTTGATCTAATTCTTTTAAGAAAGGACTTTCAAGCAATTTTACATTTAACTTGTGTGAATAAGGAGCTGTATTTGGTGAAATTTCCTTTATCCAAAATGAAAAACGATCTCCTAATTCTTTGTCAGTAGTATCAATATTCATTTTAATGTAACGCCAAGCCATATCCTCTTCCAAAACTGCTGAAAGCTCAGATTGGTCTAACATCCATTTTTCTAATTCTGAAGCAGAGGAGATTTCTCTTTCCACTAAATTATCAAATAGTAATTTTATTTTATCCCATGAATCAATTATTAAATTTTCTGGAACAAATTTTCTTATCGGTCGTGTTGGCATTGAAATAGTTTTATTCATTATTTGGCATCTTTTTTAGGAGTTGTTTTTTTAGCAACTTTCTTTTTTTCTTTTGGCAATTCAATTAAACCTGCTTTTTGTAAAGTATTATACCATTGAATTACTTTCTTGATATCAGAAATATAAACTCTTTCTTCATCATAATCAGTTAAAATTTCTCTAAAATATGTGTTTAGTTCATTAGTAGAGGATTTATGAGATATCGCTTGCTTAAAATCTTCTTTTTTAGCGATATTATCAAAAATTTCTGATAATGGTTTTGTGTCATCATAAGTGTAAATTCCAATTTCTTCTAATGTATTTGCTTGATTATTTGAGTAAAGTGGCGATCTTTTTTTGTCAGTTAATGACTCAACAATTACAGTGTTTTTTGCTTGTGAAACTACTTTATAAAGTCCTGGTTTACCTGCTACATTTATTATTCCTTCTAAATTCATTTTATATATTTTTGGATTGCAAATGTATAATTTTTAAGAGGATATGTCTGAGATTTTTTATGTATTATTGGTTTTATGAATTTACTAAAATTAAAGAATAGAAAAGAAGTTTTTGCTTGGTCATTATACGATTTTGCAAATCAACCTTTCACTACAATAATTGTAACTTTTATTTATAGTGCCTTTTTTGTAAAAGTAATAGCGGAAAACGAGCAAGTTGGAACTATACTATGGGCAAATGGAATTGCAATATCATCAATAATTGTTGCAGTTTTTTCTCCTATACTAGGTGCAATTGCTGATGTTGGTGGCTACCGTAAATTTTTTCTAATTTTCTTTACATGGGTTACTGCTATTTTTTCAATTCTACTTTATTTTCCTGAATCTGGTGATGTGTTCTTTGCACTATCTTTATTTATTGTTGCCAATGTTGCTTTTGAAATCAGCGCAGTATTTTGTAATTCGTATTTACCTGATTTGTCTACTAAAGAAAATAGTGGATTTATTTCAGGATTTGCTTGGGGTTTAGGATTTTTTGGAGGTTTAATTGCATTGTTTTTATGCTTAATGTTATTTCCTGAATTAGATGCTTTAGGAATTAGAAAGATTAATATTTTAGTAGGAATTTGGTTTTTAATTTTCTCTATTCCTACAATTATGTTTGTAAAGGATAGGAAAAAAGAAAAGTTTCAGAACCAGCATTTTTTGAATTCCTTTTCTGCGATAAAAAAAACTTTTAAAACAGTAGCAAACTATAAAAAAACTTCCCAGTTTTTAATTGCGAGACTGTTTTATAATGATGGTTTAGTTACTATTTTTGCCCTAGGTGGGATTTATGCTGTTGGAACTTTAGATTTCACTTTTGATGAAGTTATGAAGTTAGGAATTGTTCTGAATATTGCAGCTGGTTTTGGTGCTTTTGTTTTTGGATATATTGAAGATAAAGTAGGGGTGAAGAAGGTTATTAATTTGACTTTAGGTGTACTTCTTTTTGCAACTTTAATTGCAATTTATGCGCCAGAAACAGATTATCCAAAGGAATTATTTTGGATTGTTGGAGTTTTAATTGGCTTGATGGTTGGTCCTAATCAATCATGTAGTAGATCCTTAATGTCACAATTGACCCCTAAAGATAAACAAAATGAGTTCTTTGGTTTTTACGCACTAACAGGAAAGGCAACTGCATTTTTAGGTCCATTATTTTTTGGAATTATTACATCTTTATATAATCAGCAAATGGCACTTTGGGTAGTTATTATTTTATTTTTTTTAGGTTTTTTATTATTTAATAGGATTGATTTTATTTCCGTAAATTCGCAGGATGAGATTTAGCTGGTTTTTACTTTTTCTATTTTCTTCTTGTTCATATAACGAGATAGTACCTGTTTGTAAACCTGACGAACAGATTTTTTCTAATATAGTTCAGCCAATTATTGAAGCAAATTGTGTGGCTTGTCATGAGTCAGATGCAAGTCCTAGAATACTTACAACATATGGTGGGGTCATTGATGCTGTAAATAATCATTCTTTAAAGTATCAAGTTACTAGTCTCCAAATGCCACCATATGGAAGTAATGCATTAAGCGATTCAGAAATTGATATTATAAAAAATTGGATTGATTGTGAATAAGTTAGCAATTTTTTTGTTTTTAATGTTAAGTGTTCAAGTTAATGCTCAAATATTTACAGGCAAAAATGGAGAAATTAATTTTTTTTCAGAAACACCAATTGAAGATATTTCTGCTGTTAACAACAAATTGTCAGCAGTATTTGATGCTAGTACAAATGATTTGGTATTCCAACTGAATATCACTGATTTTAAATTCCCAATAGCCTTAATGCAAGAGCATTTTAATGAAAATTATTTAGAATCAGATCTTTACCCTAAATCAAAATTTATTGGTAGAGTAGTAAATATAATGGATGAACAAGCAACTGTTTGGGGGGACTTGACAATTCATGGAATTACTAATAGTATTAAAGTGGTTGGTTCTTTTATTAAGAGTAAAAATTCGGTTTCGATAAATTCACAATTTATTATAAAGCTTAAAGATTATAATATAAAAATACCTAAAATTGTAATGTATAAAATTGCTGAAGAAATTGAAGTTAAAGTTAATATAGAATTAATAGAATTGAAATGAAAAAGACAATTATTTTAAGCATATTTTTTTGTTCATTTTCAGTAAAAGCACAAGATCATTTATTAAATTTACTTTCCCAAGATAAGCCTATTTACATTTCATACTTATTTAAAGGAACAAAAGTAGTAAATGGTCAATCAGTAGAATTACCATCAAAAGGTGTTTTACAATTCACTATTCAGCACAGATTTGGAACGTTAAATTCTGGCTTTTATAATTTGTACGGTTTGGATAATTCTCAAGTTCGATTAGGTTTTGATTATGGTATTAAAGATTTTTTAGCAGTTGGGCTTGGAAGAAGTTCTACTACCAAAACAATAGACGCAAATTCTAAGTTAAGAATTAAAAGACAAATAAAAGATGGATTCCCTGTCACTATAGTAGCAAATTTTGCTACTTACGTGAAACAATGGCAATATACTGATAATCAATTGGATAATTTTCTATTTACTAATCAGCTCAGTTTTGCTCAACAGCTTTTGATTGCTAGCAAAATTAACAGAGATTTGACTTTACAAATTTCTCCTACTTTGATTCATTATAATTTAGTAGAGACCTTAGATGAACCAAATGATAAATATTCTCTAGGAATAGGAGGGAGGTATAAAATTACAAAACGTATCTCAGTAAATGCTGAATATTTTCATCAACTAAATGATAAAATTAATAATAATGTGCTTTCATTTGGTTTTGATATTGAAACTGGAGGTCATGTTTTTCAGCTACATTTAAGCAATTCCTCTGCAATGATTATGCCTGCATTCATTACAAAAAATACTGGAAATTGGCTTGATGGTGACATTTATTTTGGGTTTAATATTTCAAGAGTTTTTACTCTTTATAAATAGACTTTCTTTACTTTTGCTTGGTGCAAAATAAAAAATATGATATAGCAATAGTTGGTGGAGGAATTGTAGGACTTGCTACAGCATTTCAATTACAGAAAAATTTTCCAAAATTAAATCTTGTCGTTTTTGAGAAAGAGAAAGAACTTGCATTTCATCAAACAGGCAGGAATTCTGGTGTGATTCATTCTGGCTTGTATTATAAACCAGGAAGTTTTAAAGCAAAAAACTGTGTTGAAGGAAGAAAACAATTAGTCAAATTTGCTAAAGAAAATAATATTAATTACGATGTTTGTGGGAAAATTGTAGTTGCAATTAATGAAGAAGAATCAAAAAGGTTGGATCAACTAAAAATTAATGGAGAGCAAAACGGCCTGGTTGGATTGAAACTTTTAAATCCTAAAGAATTTCAAAAAATTGAACCAAATGTTGATGGAGTAAAAGCACTTTGGGTTCCTGAATCTGGTATTATTGACTTTAAAGGAATTACTAATATGTTTGCTGATAAAGTAAAATCCATTAATTCAGAAAGCTTAATTATTACTAATTGTGAAGTTAAAGATTACAAAGAAAATCAGATTAAAACCTCACAAGGAATTTTTAATTCAAGGCATATTATATTCTGTGGAGGACTTTTTGCAGATAGATTAGCTGTAAAAGATAAAGTGAAATTAGAAATGCAAATTGTAGGATTTAGAGGTGACTATTATGAGCTTTCGGAAAAAGCAAAAAGTAAAATTAACAACCTAGTTTATCCAGTCCCAAACCCTGAGTTCCCTTTCTTAGGAGTTCATTTTACAAGAATTACGAATGGCGATATTGAGTGTGGCCCAAATGCTGTTTTTACTTTTAAAAGAGAGGGGTATAGTAAGGCTGCTTTCAATCTTAGGGATACTCTACAAGCCCTTAGTTTTACCGGTACTCGTAAATTGTTTATAAATCATTGGAAATTTGGTTTAAATGAATATAGAAGGGCTTTCTCAAAATACCTATTTTTGAAAGAATTACAAAAGATGGTTCCTTCACTTAAAGTGTGTGATATTATTAGTGGTAGAAGCGGAGTGAGAGCTATGGCTTTAGGTTGTGATGGTGAGGTTATTGATGATTTTAAGATAGTGAAAAACAAAAGAAATATACATGTGTTAAATGCACCATCACCTGCTGCAACTGCATGTTTGGCAATTGGAAATCAAATAATGGAGGAAGCAAAAATACATTTTAAGCTATAATTTATGATTAAGTTTTTAGGCCTGTTATCAAAAAAGAAAAAAGTTAATCCAGAATTAACAGCATCAATTTATGTAGCTTTATTGCAAAATGTAATTGCTGAAGGGTTTGTTGAAATAAAAGATTTTATTAATAATAACAATAACCTTGAAGAAAATCCTAACTTAAAGGAAAATGCGATTGAATGGTTTTCAAATGTTGTTTTTCTAGGAAATCTACAGAATTTAGATGTATATTTTGAAGAGCATCAAGCAACACAATTACGTGCTTTGATTTTGGATGAAATCTATAAGGATTTAGAAGTAAATGCTCAGCATTTAGCAATTGAACGTTTCTTAGACTATGAAAATTATTTTAAAGAATTAATGGTAAAGCATGAATATCCGCTTAATGCAATGGCGCATGCAATTTTTGACAAGTATAATATTAATGATTTTCAAGGAGATTTATTTAAAAAGAAAAACAAACCAAACCCTGTGTTTTTTAATGAGTTAAAAAATCTCTTAAGTCACTTTAATTGGAACTGGGAAGACTATCTTGAAAAGAATAAATTAAATTTTTAGCATAAAGAAAGGCGAATAAATGTTCACCATCTTATTAAATGTCTTTAAATTTAAATACCAGTATAGTTGCTTGGTGATATAGCTTTTAATTCTTTTTTTATAGAATCATTAATATTTAAAGTGTTAATAAAAGATGCAATACTTTTTGCATTAATAACTGAATTTGTTCTCGTTAATTCTTTCAATGCTTCATATGGGTTTGGATACCCTTCTCTTCTTAAAATTGTTTGAATTGCTTCCGCAACAACTGCCCAGTTTTTTTCTAAATCAGCAGCTATATTAGCCTCGTTTATAAGCAATTTATTAATTCCTTTATTTAGAGAGGCAATAGCAATGATTGTATGTGCAAATGGTACGCCAATGTTTCTTAAAACTGTGCTGTCAGTTAAATCTCTTTGTAGTCGAGAAATAGGAAGCTTACTAGACAAAAAAGTAAAAATTGCATTTGCTATACCTAAGTTTCCTTCAGCATTTTCAAAATCAATAGGGTTTACTTTATGTGGCATTGCTGATGAACCGACTTCCCCTTTTTTAATTTTCTGCTTGAAATAATCCATACTTACATACGTCCAAATATCTCTTGAAAAATCAATTAAAATATTATTGATTCTACTTATATTATCCATTAGTGCAGCTAAATTATCATAATGCTCAATTTGAGTTGTAGTTTGTTGCCTTTTTAAATCTAGTGCTTCTTTTGTAAAGTTATTTGCAAAACTTACCCAATCAATTTCAGGAAATGCTACATGATGTGCATTAAAATTTCCTGTAGCACCTCCAAATTTTGCGCTAAAAGGAATCGTGTTAAACAACTCTAATTGCTTTTCAATTCTTTCAACAAAAACTTTAATTTCTTTACCCATTCTTGTTGGAGAAGCAGCTTGTCCGTGGGTTCTAGCCAATAAAGGAATTTCATTCCATTGTTCAACTCTTAATTTTAACAATTCAACTACTTCATTTACTTTTGGAAGATAGATTTTTTCTACTGCTTCTTTTATTGAATAGGGAACTGCAGTATTATTTATATCCTGTGATGTTAACCCAAAATGGATAAACTCTTTAAATTCTTGTAGTCCTAATTTGTTAAATTCATCTTTGATAAAGTATTCTACTGCCTTTACATCATGATTGGTTATGCTTTCAATATCCTTGATTCTTTGAGCATCTTTTTCTGAAAAGTTAGTATATAGTTTTTTTAATTCTGAGAATTTATCAGCAGGAAAATGATTTAGGTGCAAAATTGAACTATTACATAAAGCAATAAAATATTCAATCTCAACTTGAACTCTGAATTTCATTAAAGCTGATTCAGAAAAATATTCTTGTAATGAAGATGTTTTGCTGATGTATCTACCGTCTATTGGTGATACTGCATTTAAAGGAGTGAGGTTCATTTTATATCATTTTATTTAGGCTGTAAATTTAATTAATTTAAAATAAGATGACTCATGTTAATTTATTTGCTTTTTACTACTTTTGGTAAATGGAAATACTTATCATTATTGGAATTGGTATTTTATTGCTTTTAGGAGTAATAGGAAGCGTTATACCTGCATTGCCTGGCCCTCCTCTCTCCTATATTGCCTTATTACTTTACCATTTCTTTATTAATACTATAAATGGGGATTCACTTTTATGGTTAGGAGTGTTGGTACTTGTGGTTACTATTTTGGATTATTATTTGCAAATTTATGGTGTAACGAAAGCAGGGGGAGGCAAGTATGCTATTAGAGGTTCTATTGTTGGAATGTTGTTAGGAATTTTCTTTTTTCCTCCATTCGGTATTTTAGTAGGCGCTTTTATTGGTGCTTTTATTGGTGCTAAAATGGAGGCGAGTAAGCATGAATTTAAAATAGCTTTTGGTGCACTTTGGGGTTTTATTTCAGGAACAATTTTAAAATTGTGTACTAGTTTTTATATCATTTATATTATGTTAAACTAATGCTAAAAATCTCAGCTGTTTCTTATTTAAATACAGTTCCTTTTATACATGGGTTAAAGATAAGTGAGTTGATACACAATATTGATTTGCAATTGGATTATCCTTCTATTTGTGCGGATAAACTCATTAATGGAACTGTGGATTTGGCTTTAGTGCCAGTTGCCGTTATTCCAAAATTAAAAAATTCTTATATTATTTCGGACTATTGTATAGGTGCTGATGGTGCTGTGGATACAGTTTGTTTATATTCGGATGTGCCTGTTACGGAGATTGAAAGCATTGGTTTAGATTATCAATCGCTTACTTCTGTGGCTTTGCTTAAAGTTTTACTTAAAGAATATTGGCAATTGAAGCTTGAACTTAAGAAAGTGGATATTGGTTTTGAGGTTAATATAAAAGGCAAACATGCTGCTTTGGTAATTGGCGATAGGGCATTTGCGATGAATACTAAGCATGCCTATATTTATGATTTGTCAGCTATTTGGAAAGAATTGACAGGTTTAACTTTTGTGTTTGCCGCTTGGGTATCAAATAAGAAATTACCTCAGAATTTTATTAGTAATTTTAATACAGCGCTAGAAAAAGGATTAAGCGATATTGATAGAGCTTTGGATTTAGAACGAGATAATTACCCCAACTGCACAAATCCTGAGGATTATTTGAATAATAAGATTTCTTATAATTTAGATTCCAAAAAGAAAAAAGGAATGGAACTTTTCCTGAAGAAGGTTAATGCTTTATAAGAAGTATATTTATTTCTTTTCTGTACTCATAATTATTTACTTTTTTGACTAATCTGTTCAAGTAAATTAGGTTGATATCTGAAAATATCATATTTGCAAGTCTTTTTTTTGATTATAACTCTCATATTAATTAGTGAGTAATAATTTTAAATAGAAAATACTAAAAAAATAAAAAGAATTAAAAATTACATTTTAAGAAATAATACTACTTTCTTTTCTTCAATTGTTGTTCTTGTTGCTTTTGCATTGCCTCTAATTTCTTTTGGAACTTAGATTTTGGTTTAGCAGGTTTCTTTTTATTTGCTTCCAATTGTGCCAATATTGCATCTTCATCAATCAGTCTTTTCATGAAGAATTGTTGAGTAAAGGTGAACATATTCGCTAAAAAGTAGTAGTACGAAAGTCCTGCAGCATAATTATTAAAGAACCCAAGGAACATGATTGGCATAAGGTACATCATCCATTTCATTTGTGCCATTTGGCCAGTTGCCATTGAAGAGTTCATTCTAGTATACAATAAAGTGGAAATTGTCATTAAAAGCGTAAATAAACTAATATGATCTCCATAAAAAGGAATTTCAAATCCTAGGTTATAAATAGAATCATAAGAGGATAAATCATCTGCCCAAAGGAAACTTTCTTGTCTTAACTCAATAGAGGCAGGGAAGAAACGGAACATAGCAATAAGTATCGGAAATTGAAAGAGCATTGGCAAGCATCCTCCCATTGGGTTTACACCTGCTTTTCGGTAAAGAGCCATGGTCTCTTGCTGAGTTTTCATTTGATCTTTACCTTTATTTTTCTCAGTTATTTTATCAATTTCAGGTTTTAATACTTTCATTTTTGCTTGTGATAAAAATGCTTTGTAAGTAAAAGGAGAAAGTCCGAACTTGATAATTAGTGTAAGTAATAGAATTATGATTCCATAAGAAGAAAAGTACTTACTTAAGAAATCAAAGAGATTAATAATGATGTACTGGTTTACCCAGCCAAATATTCCCCAGCCCAAAGGGACTAATTCTTCAAACCCTGAATTGTAGGATTCTAATGTTTTATAATGGTTTGGTCCAAAATAAAACTGGAAACTTAATTGTTCATCTCGTTTATGACTATACGGTAATTCAAATTTAGCTGCTAAATCTTTTATGAATTTTGATCCTTCACTTTTTATTGAAGTTAAGTAAGTCGGTTTTTCAAAACCATCTTTTGCAATAAAGATAGCACTAAAAAACTGTTGTTTGAAAGCAACCCAGTTTAAACGGGCATTTATTTTATCATCATCAGTTGAGGTAAAACTTAAGTAATCAACCTCATTATCTGAGCTGTATTGGTATTGCACCCCAGTGTACATATCCTGATTAGTTTTGCTTTTCTCGGTTTGTGGCGTTTTCATTTGCCATTCCAGGTTCATGTAATTTACCCCTGATGGTATGATGCTTTCCATTCCAACAAAATTGATATCAAAATCAATAAGATAATCGTCAGTTAGTGTGTAAAAGTATTCTACATAATGGCTGTCATCCGCCTTTAGTTTCATGCTTAAAGTATTGTTCCTTTGTTCGGAAACAAAATACAAGTCAGTAGTATTTATGTTGTGCCCAGTTGTAAATTGCAGGTTGAAACGAGAGCTATCTGCATCAAACAAATCAAGTGCTAAAGAATCAAAAGTATGGTATTCTTTTAAAATTACGGATGTTATTCTACCTCCTTTATTTGCAACTGTAATTTTTAATTTATCATTTTCAATTATCTGAAACTCATCTTCTCCTATTGCGGCTGCAGCAAAAATTCCGTAAGTTGCTTTTAATTCTTCACTTACTATAGAATCATTAAGTGTTGGGATGATTGGTGCATTAATTACTGTTTCAGCTATTTGAGTTTCACTAATTACAGCCTCAGTTGGGGTTGTAGTTGGCGCTTGTTCTTGTGGAACTTCAGGAAAAAAGAAGGTATTAAATACTATCAAGATGATAGCCATTAATACAAAACCAATTAGAGAATTTTTGTCGTATTGTTTCATTTTTAAACTAAATTATTTGTTGTTGATGCATGACTCAATAAATCCACAGAATAGTGGGTGAGGATTTGCTACTGTACTTTTAAATTCTGGATGAAATTGAACTCCTACAAACCAAGGGTGATTAGGAATTTCTACAATTTCTACTAAATTATTATTTGGGTTGATTCCTGTTGCAACTAGTCCTGCATTTTCTAATTCTTTTTTATAGTTGTTATTGAACTCAAATCTATGCCTATGTCTTTCACTTATCTCAGTGTTTTGGTAAGCATTATAAGCATTGGAACCTTTAGTAAGTTGACAATCATAAGCACCTAATCTCATAGTCCCACCTTTTTCAATTATATCTTTTTGTTCAGCCATTAAATTAATGACTGGAGCACTTGTATCAGGATTCATCTCAGTTGAATTCGCATCTTTCAATTCAAGTACATTTCTAGAATATTCAATCACTGCCGATTGCATTCCAAGACAAATCCCAAAAAATGGAATGTTGTTTTCTCTTAAGTGTTTAATAGTTTCGATTTTACCTTCCATACCTCTATCACCAAAACCAGGAGCAACTAGAACTCCTTTTAGTCCTAATAATTTCTCAGCAGCATTAGTGTTATTGATTTCTTCAGCATGTATCCAATTTACTTTTACATTGCAACTGTTTTTAGCTCCTGCATGTATAATCGCTTCAGATATTGATTTGTAAGCATCTTGCAATTCAACATATTTACCTACTAAGCCAATTGTAATCTCTTGTTGAGGGTTTTGAATATTTGTTAAAAATTCATTCCATTTTTCAAGTTTTACTTCTGTATTGTCTTCAAGTCCTAATTTTTTTAAAACAATTTTATCAAGCCCTTCTTTTTGCATTAAAAGCGGAACTTCATAAATTGTAGAAGCATCCATTGATTCAATAACAGCTTCTCTATCTACATTACAAAATCGAGCTACTTTTATTTTGATTTCAGAACCTAGATGATGTTCAGTTCTGCAAACTAAAATATCTGGCTGAATCCCTGCTTCTAATAATGTTTTTACTGAATGCTGAGTTGGTTTTGTTTTTAACTCTCCAGCAGCTGCTAAATAAGGAACCAATGTTAAATGAATAAAAAGCGCACTATCTTCTAGCTCCCATTTAAGTTGACGAACTGCCTCAATATATGGTAATGCTTCAATATCACCAACAGTTCCACCTATCTCAGTTATTACAAAATCAAATTGTCCTGTTTCCCCTAATAATTGAATTCTTCTTTTTATCTCATCAGTTATATGTGGGATAATTTGCACTGTTTTTCCAAGATAATCACCTTTTCGTTCTTTTTGTATAACTGTTTGGTAAATCCTACCTGTAGTTACATTGTTTGCTTGTGAAGTGCTATGGTTCAAAAATCTTTCATAATGGCCTAAATCCAAATCCGTTTCTGCCCCATCATCAGTAACATAGCATTCGCCATGTTCATAAGGGTTCATTGTTCCAGGATCTACATTTATATAAGGATCTAATTTTTGAATAGTTACAGAATACCCTCTTGAAGTTAGTAGTTTACCTAAGGATGCTGAAATTATCCCTTTTCCTAATGAAGATGTAACACCACCTGTAACGAAAATATATTTTGTTGAAAATTTACTCACAGTTTACAATAGTTTTGGTTTGTGCAAAAATACTATTTGTGAGCGATTATTCTTAACTTAAAAAAAGTTTTATTAAAAGTTTTTAAACTAATGTAAATACCTTAGAATGTGATGCTTGCTCCAAAGCTTGGCATTATTGGAAGCTGATTAACTCTTTCATATTTAACTCGGTTAAAGTAGAATATGTTTTCTCTGTTATATGCATTTGTTACTGATGCCGTCATATCAATGTTTACTTTTTTGTTTACTTTTATGCTTTTTGAAACAGAAGCATCCAATCTGTGGTAGTAAGGTAAGCGACCTTCATTTAACTCTGAATACTCAATTCCCAACTCTCCATTTGAAGTAGTATAATCTGTATTTATACCATCGGAAAAAGTTAAGTTTTCGTAAAAGCCTTGAGTTTGAGTGAATGGAAATCCTGAACCTAAATTCCATCTAATATCTGTTTTCCAACTATCATTTTTCCCAAATTTGTAAGAAGTTACAAAATTCACATTGTGCCTTCTATCAAAATGAGGGTTGTATTCTCTTTCACCATCATTTCGTGTTATCATACCTAAAGAATAAACTGCCCAGATGTACAGTTTTTTCCCTTTATATTTTACAAGAGCATCAACTCCTTTAGCAATCCCGCTTTCAATAATAAACTGAGGATCATCATCAGAAGTCATATTTCTATTGATATTTATTAACTGATAAAAATCTTTAACATATCCTTCTAATTGAAAGTCAATCTTATTGCTAATGTCATATTCAATTCCAGTGATTAAATGTTGAGCTTTTTGTAATTTCTGATCGTAATCTCCATCTAAATCAACATCAGTTGAAATTATTCCTGTGAATAAATTCACAACATCTCTATCTGAAATTGTGCTTTGCAAATTCTGAGAGTACTGTCCAGCTGAAAGCTTAAATCTCATTCTGTCAGATGCAATATATTTCATTCCTAATCTAGGCTCTGGAGACGCTCCAATGTTTCCGTAATATTGCAATCTAAACCCTGGCTCAACTATCCATCTTGTTGAGTTGAATTGGTAGTTAAGATATGCTGAAAAATCACTAGTATTTACTGGAATTCCTACTTTAGAACTTACTGAATTGTATGTTGTGTAATCTGTTTGAAAACCATGCACATCAAAACCATATTTCACTTTTCCTTTAGGTTGAAAGTAGGTGAAATTCACACCCATATTGTAGCCGTTTATTTCACTTGACCTTTCTCTAATGGTTCCGTTACTCTCAAACTCTTTTAGAATAGTATTGTATGATGACCATGCAAAATTACCTTCAATAAGAACTGGCGAACCTCCAGGAATTAAAATGAATTCAGAACCAATTCCTTTTGAGTTCCAATTTAGTTCAGAAATTCCTTCATAGTTTACTTTATCCGCAAAGTTAAACCCAAATATATTCAGTTTTGATCCGTTTTTTCCTTTTGTAGAAACTTTTCCGTACAAATCAGTATAAGAATAAGGCAAACCTTTCTCATCAAAATAAAGTGTTGGGTATTTGTAAAATAACTCAGAACTTTTATCCAGGTAAGAACTTTTACCAGAGAAGATAAAAGAAGTATTCCCTTTACTATTTAGTGGACCTTCAACAAAAAGTTTAGATCCAAAAGTGTTTGCAGAAAGTTTTCCGCCAAGTTCTTTCTTGTTTCCATCAATAGTTTTAATATCCATAATTGAAGAAACTCTCCCGCCATATTCTGCACTAAAACCTCCTGTGTAAACATCAGTGTTTTTAATTATATCAGTATCAAAAACAGAAAATAAGCCAATAGAGTGGAAGGGGCTATAAATAATCATTCCGTCCATCAAAACTTTATTTTGAATTGGAGAACCTCCTCTAATGTAAAGTTGACCTCCCTGATCTCCAGTAAAAACAACTCCTGGGATTACTTGCATATATTGTGCTAAATCTGGCTCTCCTCCAATAGTTGGAATCATCTCCATGTCTTGCTTAGTAATTTTTATTGAAGCAGCTTTAACTTCTGTTTTCATTTCTGCTCTTTCAGCAGATATTTTTACTTCATTAAGTTTAATGCTTGATTCTCCAATTTCTAAATTCTTTGATAAAATTTGTCCGGATTTAAGTGAGATATTTACTTTAGTAGTATCATATCCAATATAAGTTGCAACCAAAGTGTATTCACCAACATTTACTTTTGAAATATTATACATTCCGTTAATATCAGTAGCTGCACCAATATTAGTTCCTTCCAAGAAGACACTACAAAAAATTACTGGCTCTCCACTTTCTTTTTCGTAAACAAATCCTCTGATATTTCCAGTTTGCGCAAATATAGTTGCTGAAAAAAGTAAAGCGGATAATAAAAATAGGAGTTTACGCATTTTGTAAAATTTAGGTCGCAAATATAACTAAATAAAGGAAGTGATATTATGCATGAATAATTTTGAAGATAAGCTCTTTTAAAAGCCCACTTTGGTCAGTTGATTTGTTGTTTACTCCTTTACTTTTAAGGTCATATTCTTTTAGGTGTTCAATTATATAAAAGAGCTGACGCTTGTTGTAGTTTTTAGCAGCAGTTTGGTATTGGCTTACAAAAAAAGGATTTACTTTTAAAGAACTGGCTGCTGATTTTGGACTTTTATCTTCTAAAAAATGATAAACCATTATCTTTTGAAAATAAGAAAACAAAGCACTCATTACGGGAACTATATGGTGGTTTTTAGTGTTCTCGGCAAAATGATTAATTATCCTGTTTGCTTTTACTACATTTTTTTGTCCAAGTGCATTTTGGAGTTCAAATACATTATAATCTTTACTAATTCCAATATGGTACTCAATTAGTTTTGTTGTGATCTGTTCTTCCTTTTTTATAACTAACATTAACTTATCTAGCTCGTTAGTTATCTTTGATAAATCAGCTCCAAGATATTCTGCTAAAACAGCTGTGGCACTATTATCAATGGAAAAGCCTTTTTCTTTTACAAAAGCTAATATCCAAGCAGGGATTTTATTATCATAAACTTTTTTACTCTCAAAGACTATGCACTTTTTAGCTAAGTTCTTCCCAAACTTTTTTCTCTTGTCAACTGATTTTCCTTTGTATGAAATAACCACTACTGTGCTAGATTGAGGATTATCCAGATAAGAATCTAATAATTCAATATTTTTGAGGTGTTGCCCTTCTTTAACAATTACAACTCTTTTTTCTGATCCAAAAGGAAACTGTTTGGCCTCTGAAATTATTTGCTCAGTAGTAATATCCTTTCCGTAAAGTGTTACTTGATTGAATTCTTTTTCTTCAGCAGTGAGTAAGTTTTTAGAAAACTCATCAGAAAGTTTGTCAATATAATAAGGCTCATCTCCCATTAAAAAATAAACAGGATTTAAATCTTTATTACTTATTGATGATATGATTTCTTTATAATTCACTTATTTTGCTTTATGGAACTTCCAAAATTAAATTTGCCCAATGCAGAGCTCAAAATTAAATTAGTTGAGGAGACTACACAAGTTTTTGATGAAGTAAGAAAAAAATATTTTAAACTGACTCCTGAGGAGTGGGTCCGCCAAAACTTTATTCACTATTTAAAAAAAGACAAGAACTATCCTTTTGGGTTGATGGGAGTAGAGAAAATGGTAAAATATAACTCTTTAAAAACTAGGGCAGATATTCTAATTTATAATAGAGAGGGAATGCCAAGTGTTATAGTGGAATGTAAAGCTCCAAATGTAGAAATTACCCAAGATGCTTTTAATCAAATAGCGAAATATAATTATAAATTAAGGGTTAAATATTTAGTTGTTACTAATGGGTTGAAACATTTCTGTTGCGATATGGATTATGAAAATAACAAGATTACTTTTCTAGAGGAGATTCCTGAGTATTAGAATTTCTTTTTTGAATGCCTACACCAAAAACTAAACCAAGACAAATACCTAAGCCAATATTATTGAAAGCAGCACCAAATGCTACACCAAAACATAAACCAACTTCAATATAGTAATCAGGTTATTTTTTAGGTTTTTCTTCTATCATTTTGCAAATATATTAAAAAGGAATCTTTATTAACACCAATAAGGGTAATAGCCACAGTACAAAAGCTCTGCGCCAATTAGTACTGCTATAATGAGCCACACTTTTGATTCACTATTATAGCTCTCCATTTTTTTAACTATAAATGAAGGGAATGCAATTCGGACTCCTCCTTTTACTACGCATATCTAACCAATAAAGGTTACAAATCCTAACACATCAAAAGTCCAGATGTTGTGCAGGATAATTACTGGCAATCCAATAATTAAAGACAGCATACCAGTAAACATTATATGTGTTTCATCCTTGGATGCTGCTATCATTACTTTCATTCCTTTTTTGCTAATGAGTAATGCCCCAGCAAATAAAAAGAAGAAATAACCGTAAAATTTGAGAAAGAAAATACTTGTTTCCATAGTGGTTTAGTTTTTGTAAATATAGTTAAATTATATTCAGTTAAAAGTCAGCACTTAATAATGTTTAATGTTTATTTTCGCGCCCTTAAAAATATAGATTATGAAATCAGCATTTAGGTTTATTACACCAAGTAATGGGAGTATAAAAGATGATATGTTATCAGGTTTGACAGTAGCCTTAGCCTTAGTTCCTGAGGCAGTAGCTTTTGCTTTTGTAGCAGGAGTATCACCTATTATTGGCTTGTATGGTGCATTTATGATGGGATTAGTTACGGCTATTTTTGGTGGTAGACCAGGTATGATTTCAGGAGCAACAGGAGCTTTAGCAGTTGTGATGGTACATTTAATAAGAGAAGGAAATGCAATGGGACCTGATGGAGCAATGATGGGACTCCAATTTTTATTTGCAACTTTAATCTTAACTGGAATTTTTCAAGCTTTTGCAGGAATAATGAAGATGGGTAAGTTTGTAAGAATGATTCCGCATTCAGTAATGATGGGCTTTGTAAATGGTTTGGCTATTGTAATCTTTACTTCTCAACTTGGAATGTTTCAAACAGGAGGGGAGTGGCTTGAAACTGGAGCTATGTTAACCATGTTAGGTTTAGTAGCTTTAACTATGGGAATTATGTTCCTATTGCCAAAAATCACTAAAAAAATTCCTGATGCTTTGGCTGCAATTATTGTAGTTTCGCTTCTAGTTATCTTTGGAGATATTGATACGCAAACAGTAAAATCGTTTATTGTAGCAGGAGGAGGAGAAGGAATAAAAGCTGGATTACCAACCTTTAATATTCCTATGATAGCATTGAATTTAGAGACTTTAAGTTTTATTACTCCTTATGCCTTAATCTTGGCTGCAATTGGTTTGATTGAATCCTTAATGACTTTAAATTTAATTGATGAATTAACAGAGACTCATGGAAATGGAAACCAAGAATGTATTGCTCAAGGTGGGGCTAATATTTTGAATGGATTCTTTGGAGGTATGGGAGGTTGTGCTATGATTGGTCAGTCGATTATTAATATCAAATCAGGTGGTAGAGGTAGGCTTTCAGGAATTACGGCTGCATTAGCTTTATTGGCCTTTATTTTATTTGCTTCTACTTATATTGAGATGATTCCTATTGCTGCATTAGTTGGAGTTATGTTTATGGTTGTTATTGGAACTTTCGCTTGGAGTACTTTCAAGATTATGAATAAGGTTCCTTTATCAGATATTTTTGTAATTATTTTGGTTACAGCACTAACAGTTATTTTTGATTTAGCTTTTGCTGTTATATCTGGTGTTATTGTTTCTGCATTGGTTTTTGCTTGGGAAAATTCATTAATGATTAGAGCAAGAAAACATACTGATAAGCATGGAATAAAACATTATGAAATGTTTGGACCTTTGTTCTTTGGTTCTATAGAATTATTTAATTCAAAGTTTGATGTAAAGAATGACCCAAAAGAGGTTATAGTTGATTTTGCTGAAAGTAGAGTAGTAGATCAATCAGCTATTGAGGCTTTAAATAAATTGGCTGAGCGTTACCAAAAAAACGGGAAGACTATTCATTTACGACACCTTTCAGCTGACTGTGTAAAGTTGATTAAGCGTGCAGAAAAAATCTGTGATGTGAATGTGTTAGAAGATCCTGATTATTTTGTTGCTATTGATGATTACAATAAAGCATTAGAAAGAGTTTAAATTATAAAAAGCCTTATCAATTGATAAGGCTTTTTATTTGTATTAAAAGGTATTGTTTAAGCGTTTTGCTTTCTTATTAAGTTAAGTGCAGAACCAGCTTTAAACCAATCAATTTGAGCTTCATTGTAAGTATGGTTCAGCATAATTGTGTTAGTTGTTCCGTCAGCATGAACTGTTTCCAAAGTCAATTGTTTTCCTTCAGTAAATGCTGCTAAATCAGTAAAGTTAAAAGTATCATCTACTTTTATTAAATCATAGTCAGATTCATTAGCAAATGTAAGTCCTAACATTCCTTGTTTCTTAAGGTTCGTTTCGTGTATTCTTGCAAATGATTTTACAATTACGGCTATTACACCAAGGTGCCTTGGTTCCATTGCTGCATGTTCTCTTGATGATCCTTCACCATAATTATGATCTCCAACAACAATAGTAGTAACTCCTGCTGCTTTGTATCCTCTTGCTACATTTGGCACTTCATCAGTTGTTCCGTCTAACTGACTTACTACTTCATTGGTATTTCCTCCAAAAGCATTTACAGCACCTATCAAACAGTTATTAGAAATATTATCTAAATGCCCTCTATATCTTAACCATGGTCCTGCCATTGAGATGTGGTCAGTAGTACATTTCCCTGCTGCTTTTATCAAGAGTTTCGCTCCAATAATATTTGCACCATCCCAAGGAGTAAAAGGAGTTAATAATTGCAATCTGTTCGAGTCAGGAGCAACAACTACTTTAATACTACTTCCATCTTCAGCTGGAGCTTGATATCCATTATCTTCCACTGCAAATCCTTGAGAAGGTAATTCCGTTCCATGAGGTTCAGATAATCTTACCTTTTCACCATTTTGATTAGTTAGTGTGTCAGTTATTGGATTGAAATCCAATCTTCCTGAAATTGCAATTGCGGCTACCATTTCTGGTGAACCAACAAATGCATGTGTATTTGGGTTCCCATCCGCTCGCTTAGCAAAGTTTCTGTTAAAGGAATGAACAATTGTATTTTTCTCTTGTTTATTAGCTCCTTCTCTATCCCATTGCCCGATACATGGTCCGCAAGCATTAGTAAATATTTTAGTCGTTTCAAATTTCATAAACGAATCCATCAATCCATCTCTTTCGGCTGTAAAACGTACTTGCTCCGAACCAGGATTAATTCCTAATGTTGCTTTGGGTTTAAGTCCCTTGCTTACTGCATCTTCAACAATTGAAGCAGCCCTAGTTAAATCCTCATAAGATGAGTTGGTACACGAGCCGATCAACGCCCACTCTACATCTAGTGGCCAATCATTTTTTACTGCTTTTTCTTTCATGTCAGAAACTGGAGTGGCTAAATCTGGAGTGAATGGTCCGTTTAAGTGAGGAGTTAATTCTGATAAATTAATTTCAATAACTTGGTCAAAATAATGTTCAGGATTTTCGTAAACTTCTGTATCTCCTGTTAAGTGTTCTTTAATTTCGTTTGCAGCATCTGCCACATCATCTCTATCAGTTGCTCTTAAATATCTTTCAATACTATCATCATACCCAAAAGTTGAAGTAGTAGCTCCAATTTCAGCTCCCATATTACAAATTGTTCCTTTTCCTGTTGCTGATAGAGATTTTGCTCCTTCACCAAAATATTCAACAATTGCACCAGTACCTCCCTTTACAGTAAGTATTCCTGCAACTTTTAAAATTACATCCTTAGCTGATGCCCAACCGCTTAGTTTTCCAATTAGTTTAATTCCAATTAATTTAGGAAATTTTAGTTCCCAAGGCATTCCTGCCATTACATCAACGGCATCCGCTCCACCAACACCAATAGCTACCATTCCAAGTCCTCCAGCATTTACTGTGTGCGAATCGGTACCTATCATCATTCCTCCAGGGAAAGCATAGTTTTCTAATACTACTTGATGGATAATTCCTGCTCCTGGTTTCCAGAAACCAATTCCGTATTTATTACATACCGAACTTAAAAAATTGAATACTTCATTATTAGTATTTAGGCTTTCCTGTAAATCTTTATCTGCTCCTAATTTAGCCAATATTAAATGATCGGCATGTGCTGTGGAAGGTACGGCAACTTTATCTTTTCCCGCTTGCATGAATTGAAGAAGTGCCATTTGTGCAGTTGCATCTTGCATAGCTACTCTATCTGGGGCAAAGTCTACATAATCTTCTCCTCTTTTAAATGCTGTTTCAGCATTACCGTTCCAAAGATGAGTATAAAGTATTTTTTCAGAAAGAGTTAAAGGTTTATTAGTTGCTTTTCTTGCAGCTTCAACTGCTGAAGGGTACTTTTTGTACACCTTTTTAATCATATTAATGTCAAATGCCATAGGTAGATTTTTTTAAATAAATTGGATTGCAAATTTAATAAATTGCAATAAATAGTTGGTGATATACAACACTAAATAAAGAGGTAATAAAAAAGCCGAGCAAATGCTCGGCTTTTTCTATTAATTCTAGTAACTGTTTTATTATTCAGCTATAACTTTAAAAGGCACACTTACACTTACGGTTCTGTGTAATCTTACTTCAGCATCATAAGTACCTAAATCTTTTATCTTAGGTAGTTTCACAAATTTAGCATTTACATTATGTCCTAATCCTGCAACAATTTCAGTAAATTGTTCTGTTTTGATTGAGCCAAATAATTTAGTTCCACCTTCAGCAACTTTCCCTTTAAGTACAATTTCTAGTTTTGGTAATGCTTCAGCAATTTTGTTTGCTTCAGCAATTTCAGTTTCTTCTTTTTTAGTTTGTTGCTTTAAGTTTTCAGTCAAAACTTTTACAGCAGTTTCAGTAGCTAAAATTCCGTATCCTTTTGGGATAAGGTAGTTTCTTCCGTAACCATTCTTTACTGAGACGATTTCATTTTTGAAGCCTAATTTCTCAACATCTTGTTTTAATATAATATTCATGATTCTTATATTTTATGATTATTTTAAATTATCAGCTACGTATGGTAAAAGTGCAATTTGTCTTGCTCTTTTTACTGATACAGCTAATCTTCTTTGGAACTTTAAAGAGTTGCCAGTAATTCTTCTTGGTAAAATCTTTCCTTGTTCGTTTAAGAAACGTATTAAAAATTCAGGGTCTTTGTAGTCAATGTAATTGATTCCCATTTTCTTAAAACGGCAATATTTGTTTTGATTCTTTAACTCAACATCTACAGGGGATAAATATTTGATATCTGTTTTTGCCATGATTAGTTCGCTTTAATGTTAGTACTCATTTTCTTTTTCCTTCTTTCAGCATATTCTAAAGCGAATTTTTCTAATTTGACAGTTTGCCATCTAATTACGCGCTCATCTCTTTTGAATTCAACTTCTAAATCATTAATAATTTTTCCGTCTGCTTGAAATTCAATCAGGTAATAAAAACCTGTATTTTTCTTTTGGATTGTGTACTTTAATTTCTTCAACCCCCAGTTTTCCTCTTGAGTAATAGTTCCTTTGTTTGCCCTAATATGGTCAACAAATTTCTTTACTGTTTCCTTTATCTGATCATCAGATAAAACGGGATTCATTATGAAAACAGTTTCGTAAGTGTTCATCTTATTCTTATTTTTGTTAATAAATTAATTAATTTTTTACGGGCGGCAAATGTAGTAAAAACATTCAAATTCACATAATTACTAACACATTTTAATTTAATGATTAATTTGTTCGATATTTTACAATAAATATTAGTTTTGTCTTTCGTATTTTTAATTGAATTTTAATGAGTGATTTTATTGTTTCTGCTAGAAAGTATAGGCCTACAACTTTTGATACTGTTGTTGGGCAATCTTCAATTACTTCTACTTTAAAAAACGCAATTAAATCAAATAAATTAGCTCAGTCATTTTTATTTTGTGGACCTAGGGGGGTTGGTAAAACTTCTTGTGCTCGTATTTTAGCAAAAACTATAAATTGCGAAAATATTACTGATAATGTGGATGCTTGTAATGAGTGTGTTTCTTGTAAATCTTTTAATGAAAATGCGTCATTCAATGTTCACGAGTTAGATGCTGCTTCTAACAATTCAGTTGATGACATTCGAACGTTAGTTGATCAGGTAAGGTTTGCTCCTCAAGTTGGAGAATACAACATCTATATTATTGATGAGGTTCATATGCTATCAGCTCAAGCTTTTAATGCTTTTTTAAAGACTTTAGAAGAGCCTCCAAAGCATGCT
>CAJQLK010000017.1 GCA_905479165.1 uncultured Flavobacteriales bacterium
TGTTTCCGCAATGTTTTCCAATCATAGCTAATGAGCTTTTCGTCATTTGCTTAGAAAAATACATAGCTAATTGACGGCACTGAACAATTTCTCTCTTTCTAGTTTTTGATTTCATTATCTCAATAGCAATATCAAAATAATCACAAACAATTTTTTGGATGAAGTCAATAGATACTTCTCTTACTGTATTTCTTACAAATTTATCTAGCATATTTTTTGCTAAATCAATTGTAATTTCTTTTTTGTTTAAAGATGATTGAGCTAGAAGAGAAATTAAAGCACCTTCTAATTCTCTTACATTTGAAGTGATAGAGTATGCAATATATTCTACTACTTCATAAGGGATATCAATTCCATCTTTCTTTATTTTCTTCATTAAAATTGCAAGTCTTGTTTCAAGGTCTGGTGACTGTAAGTCAGCAGAAAGACCCCATTTGAAACGAGATAATAACCGTTGTTCCATTCCGACTATATCAACAGGAGCTTTGTCAGAAGTTAAAATAACTTGCTTTTTGTTCTGGTGTAAATGATTAAAGATATGGAAGAAAACATCTTGAGTTTTCTCTTTTCCGCAAAGGAATTGCACATCGTCAATGATTAAAACATCAATAGATTGGTAGAAATGAACAAAATCGTTCTTCTTGTTGTCCATTATTGCATCTACAAATTGAGTTTGAAATTTATCAGCTGAAACATATAAAACAGTTTTATCAGGATGATTGTTTTTTACTTCAATACCAATTGCGTTAGCTAAATGCGTTTTACCTAACCCACCACTTCCGTAAATAAATAATGGGTTGAATGATGTTCCTCCAGGATTTTGCGAAACTGCAAAGCCTGCTGAACGAGCTAATCTATTGCATTCTCCTTCAATGTAAGCATCAAATGTGTATGATTCGTTAAGTTGAGGATTGATATTTATTTTTTGTAAACCAGGAATGATAAATGGATTTCTAATTGCAGAGCCACTACCCATATCCATAGGTATACTTACTGGATTGTTTGTTACAGTTGCTTGTCCGCTACTAGGTATCTTAGTTATGTAAGGTTTTTTAGTTCCAGGAGTATCAAGCAAAATGTTATATTCTAATTTTGCGTCCTTACCTAATTCTCTTTTAAGAGTTTTTTTGATAAGAGTAATGTAATTTTTTTCTAACCATTCGTAAAAGAATTGACTGGGAACTTGTATGGTAAGTATTTTTTCGTTTAATGCTACAGCTTTAATTGGTTTAAACCAAGTTTTGAAGTTCTGTACACTTACATTATCGCTAATTATTATTAGGCAGTTATTCCAAATTTCCTGATAACTTTTTTCTTGCATTTTGTGGTTCTGTTTTAGCGTTTGATAAATTGGTTAATAGTCTTTGTTTTCGTTTTATTGCTAGCAAATATGAAGAAGTTATTGTTAATATAAAAGAAAATTAACACTTGTATTTAAAGTTTTTTTTACAGGTACATTCTGCTAGATAAGAGTAATTGTTAAAAACTTATCAAATTCTATTTTTTATACTCTTCCTGAGCTATTTTTTACAAATATAGACTTGCCTAAAACTTTTTTTTCACCACCTTTTTGGCTAAAATGAAAATCCACTTTGCCAATATTAATTCCTGCCCAACCAACTTGGTTAATAATCACTTTTCTTTTATCTAAATTAAGTATGCTAACAGGTTTTTTAAGAAAGGTATGAGTGTGCCCACCTATAATCAAATCAATATCATGACTTTGAGAAGCCAAAACCATGTCAGAAATCTTTTTATTCTTGTATTTAAAGCCTAAATGAGAGAGGCAAATAACTAAATCACATTTTTTTTCTTTCTTTAAAAGTGTGGCGTATTTGTTAGCTGTTTCAATTGGGTCCTTATATACAGTGTTTCCGTAAAGTTTCTTAGGTACTAATCCATCTAATTCTATTCCAATTCCAAAAACTCCAATCTTTATGTGACCTTTATTAAATACTTTGTAAGGTTTAAATTTATCTTGTAGTATGGTGTCAGTAAAATCATAGTTTGAAATTAGAAATGGGAAATTTGCATGAGGAAGTTGTTTAGCTAAACCTACAAGTCCGTTATCAAAGTCATGATTACCTAAAGTTACTGCATCATATTTCATTTCACTCATGAGTTTAAATTCTAATTCTCCTCCATAAAAATTAAAGTAAGGTGTTCCTTGAAAAATATCTCCAGCATCTAATAAAAGGACATGATCTTCACTCTCTCTTATGCTTTTTATTAAGCCAGCTCTTTGAGCTATTCCTCCTAATCCTTTGTTTCTTCCGCTTTTAATGGGATGAATGTGACTGTGCATATCATTGGTGTGTAAAATAGTGATTTTTACATCTTCTCTTTTTGCAAATGATAATTGAGGAACTAATGAAAGTCCAAGTATTCCTAATCCACTTTGTTTTATAAAACTTCTTCTGTTACTCATTTTCTGTAAAGATTAGTCTGTTGTCTAATTTTGAGCTTATAGTGTCAGATTTGCTGCAATGGTCTATAATTGCATCTCTCAATTTTATACCAACATTACTTTGCTCTTTATCCTTAAAAAACCACATTTTGTCTCCACCATTTGCAAGGTAATCTGAAGTAAGTACTCTTATTTTATTTTCTTTATTGAAATCGAAATAATCCTTCATTCTACTAACTTCTTTAATGTCATATCCTTTTGATGAAGCCTTTAGTCTCATACCTGAAAAAGGTTCTCCACCTCTCTTAGTAATATAGTCAACAAGTACTTGAAAGGATTCAATATCTAGCTCTAAAACAACTAATTCATTTTCAAAAGGCATTAAAGTGTAAATATCACCTCTAGTAATATTTCCTTGTGGAAGGGATGATCGCAAACCTCCAGTGTTCATAACACAGACATGAGCATCAGCATAATTTAAACATAAATCAGTAACAAAGTTGCCAAGCAAACTTTCTGGCTTTCCTTTTTTCATTTCCATTTTTGATACGCAAAGTACTTCATTCATTTGTAATTCAATACCGTTTTGGTAAGGAGTGATTATAGTTAATACTGAGCTATCAACTGGAGATTGCACCTCAATTACTTCATTATTATACGATTGTAAATTGTAGCTAGGAGAACAAGCAAGAATAAATATTGCTACTAAATATATAGTGTAGTTTTTTAATTTCATTGAGCTACAATATTACACATTTTATTACTTTTTGTTTATTATTGCATCATGTATTCTTTCGAAACTAAAATTAGAGTAAGATATGCAGAAACTGATCAAATGAGTTTTGTATATTATGGCGTTTATGCTCAATATTATGAAGTTGGCAGGGTGGAGTTGCTGCGTTCAATGGGACTTTCTTATAAAGAGATTGAGGAAATGGGATATAGTCTTCCTGTTGTAAATATGAATATCAATTATAAAAAACCTGCTTTTTATGATGATGAATTAACTATAAGAACTACTGTCAAAGAACTTCCCTCTGCTAAAATAACTTTTGATTATGAAACCTTTAATGATGCTGGTGATTTGCTAAATATTGGAGAAGTTATTTTAGTTTTTGTTGATAAAAAAACTGGAAAACCTTGTCTTGCTCCAGAAGTTATAATGAATAAATTTAAAGATAATATAAAATGAAAAAGTATTGGGCTGAATTTTTAGGCACTTACATATTGGTATTTGTTGGTGCTGGAGCAATAATAATTAATAATGTTACAGAAGGGACAGTTTCTCATTTGGGTATTGGACTTTCTTTTGGGTTAGTAGTTATGGCAATGATTTATGCAATTGGAGATGTTTCTGGTGCACATATTAACCCAGCAGTAACTATAGCTTTTTGGGTTGCAAAACGCTTTCCTTCTCATAAGGTATTACAATATATATCTTTTCAGATTTTTGGTGCTATTTTAGCTTCTGCTACTTTATATTTTATGTTTCCTAATGCGTTGACTATGGGAGAAACCTTACCTTTAAAAGATAACTGGATACAATCATTTTTCTTGGAGTTAATTTTGACTTTTATACTGATGTTTGTAATATTAAATGTATCAACTGGCGCAAAAGAAAAAGGAATTACTGCTGCCTTAGCAATTGGTGGAGTAGTGGCTTTTGAAGCTACTTTTGCAGGTCCTATTTGTGGCGCATCAATGAATCCAGCAAGAAGTATTGGTCCCGCTATTTTTTCTTTTGATTTAACCCACTTATGGTTGTATATAATAGCTCCGATTTTGGGTGCTATATTAGCAGTTTTTTCTTGTAGATTTATTAAGGAAGATAAAAGTTGTTGCGAAAACTGTTAGCAGATTCTTTTTAGAACTAAATCAACCATTTCTTCAACTGTTTTTTTATAATCCTTACTGTAATTTTGTGTGATTCTGTTGCCGATTATTGCGCAAATAGTTAGCGTGTTGTGTGATAGAGATTGTCCTAAAAAATAAAGGGCAGAAGTTTCCATTTCAAAATTTGTAATTTGATGGTTATTAACGCTAAAACTTCCAATTTTATCGTGCAAATCAGAAATTGATGGAGCGAGTCTTAGGTTTCTTCCTTGTGGTCCGTAAAATCCTGGTGCTGTTGCTGTAATTCCTTGTTTTAAATCAGAAAATTGATTTCGCAATTCTTCAGATGCTTTTACAAAATAAGGTTCTGATAAGTTTTTTGGCCAGTTTGCATGTTTCAGATATTGCACACTCATTTCATGATTTAACATTTTATTATCAGCATAAAAGTGTGCTAAATTATCAAATCCTAACCCGAAAGAAGATACAAGAAATGAATCTACAGCTATATCTTTTTGTAAAGCACCAGAAGTACCTAATCTGATTAGATTTAATGATTTTTTAACAGAATTAATAGTTCTAGTTTTAAAATCAATATTTACAAGAGCATCAAGTTCGTTAATTACTATATCAATATTGTCTGTTCCGATTCCTGTAGAGATTACAGAAATACGCTTTCCATTTAATTGGCCAGTATGAGTAACAAATTCTCTATTGCTCACTTTGTGTTCTGTTGAATCAAATTTATTAGATATAAGTGCAACTCTATCAGGGTCTCCAACTAAAATTATATCATCAGCAATTTGATCTTTAGAAAGATTTAAATGATAAATTTTTTTGTCATCATTAAGGATTAATTCTGTGTCACTTATAATGTTCATATAAATGTGTAATTTTGCATTGTCAAACATAATAAATTTAATCAATATGTCAACAAGTAAAATATTAGTACCTATAGGCTTTTCTAAACAATCAATAGTTGCTTTAGGTCAAGCATTTAATCTAGCAAAAATTAAAAATTCTGATGTTGTTTTGTTATCAGTAATTGAGGGGCAAAGTATGATACAATCTTTGTTTTTAGATGATAAATCCGACGAGTTAAAAGCTAAGGTTAAGTCAAAGTTAGAAGATATTGCATCAGTATATAGTTCGAAATATAGTGTTGATACTGATATTATGGTTGCCAAGGGAAGGGTTTATGAAGAAGTAAATAAGGTTGCCGATATGATTTCTGCAGATTTAATTGTAATGGGAACTAATGGTGTTAATAGTAAAAGTAAATTTATTGGCTCTAATGCCGAGAAAGTGGTAAGACTTTCAAAATGTCCGGTTATTACTATTAAAGGAAAATATCATAGAGATGGTTGTGAGAATATTATTCTACCTTTAGATTTAGAAAAACAGACTAAAGAAAAAGTAACTTATGCTTTAGAATATGCAAGATATTGGGATGCTACAATTAGAATAGTTTCAGTTGTTTTAAGAGATAATAATGAGGTGAGAGCTAAGCTTATTAAGAATATTAAACAAGTTGAACAGTTTATTATAGATGCAGGGGTAAAGTGTACTTCTGAAATTGTTGAAGGAGAGAAAAAGCAGAATCTTGGGGATTTTGTTTTTGATTATGAAAAGAAATTTGATGCTGATATGATAATGATAATGACTAAGAAGGAAGAGCTTACATTATCTAATAATATTAGTGTTACTGCTCGTTATATTATTAATAATTCTGATATTCCTGTGATGTGTATTAGGCCAAAAGAAGTAAGGCATATTACAGGGCCAACTACTGCATTTTAGAGATGGAAATTATTAAGCAATTGCATGATTTATGTATTGCTGAAAATATTAGTATTTCTGTTGCTGAGAGTTGTACTTCTGGATTAATAGCATCTAAAATCACTTCTATTTCAGGTTCTTCTGCTTATTTTAAAGGTGGTATTATTGCTTATCAAAATGAGATAAAGGTTAATTTTTTGAGTGTTTCTCAAAGAATGATTGATGAAAAAACTGAGGTAAGTTCTGAAGTTGTTGAGCAAATGGCTTTAAATGTGCAAGATAAATTTAATTCTGATTTTTCATTAGCAACAAGTGGTTATGCGGGTCCTTCTGGAGGAACAAAAAAAAATCCTGTTGGCACTGTTTTTATAGCAATTGCAACAGAGTCAAAGCTTATTTCAAGCAAATTTTACTTATCTGGAAGCAGGCAAAGTGTCGTAAATCAGGCGACTGATGAAAGTTTAAGAATGTTAATTGAGGAAATAAAAAAAGAAGAATAAACTTCAATTTGTTTATTTTAGATTGTATATTTGCAGCCCAAAAAAATAAGAAGATATGTCAAGAATTTGTCAAATAACAGGAAAGAAAGTAATGGTAGGGAACAATGTGTCTCATGCCAAGAATAAAACTAAAAGAAGGTTTTATCCTAACTTACAAACTAAAAAGTTTTTTGTTCCTGAAACAGGAGAAACTGTAATATTAAAAGTTTCTGCAAATGCAATAAGAACAATTGATAAAAAGGGTATTGCTGCTGTTTTAGCTACTGCTAAAGCAAATGGTAATACACTAGTATAATTAATAAAAAATATTTATTTATAAAAAGTTGCTATCTTTGATGGCAACTTTTTTTATTTAAAAACTAAATTATAATGAAAATGAAAAATATATTTAAAATACCAGTAGTATTGTTTGTTAGCTTGTCTATTATAGTATCTTCTTGCAAAAAAGAAGATGATGTTGTTGTCGAGCCAACACTAATAAATGGTTGTACTGACCTTACCGCTATGAATTATTTATCAAATGCGAACTTTGATGATGGTAGCTGTATTTTTACTTATGATATTGCTCAAGGAATATGGAATATTTCTTCTGAATGTGATGATTTGATAATTAGCATTCCTTTTACAGGAGACTTCCCAGTACCACTAAATGATATGTTTCCTGAATCTATAGAGATAACAGGAGAAGGAGAAGGTGTTGTTTCTATGGATATAAATGGAGAGAATGTATTGGCTGATGTTTCTTATGATGGAGTAGTTACTATTCAAGATGATCAAAAAATCTCACTTGATACAGGAGATTTTGGTGTGGTTGATGTTGATATTACAGGTTCTGGGATGATTGAGTCTGCTTCTAATGGTGATTTGACATTAAACTTAGCTTTTGAAATTCCATTAGCAGGAACACAAACATCATCTTGTGAAATTGCATTCACAAAATAAAAAATAATCAATTTTAAAATAGCCCTTTCAAAAGGGCTTTTTTTATGAAGAAAAATAAATTTTTAATATTTTTTTTAACTCTCGCATTTGTTGGACAAGCGCAAGAATTTAGTCGAAAAGATAGTTTAAGAGGAAATCTTACCCCTATCAGAACTTGCTATGATGTTACTTTCTATGATTTAAAAGTAATGATTGATGAACAGGAAAAGTCTATTGAGAGATCATTTAATATTATTCATTTTACTGCTTTAACAGATTTTAGCTGGTTTCAAATAGATTTAGCTTCTAATATGGAGGTGCAAATTATCGAATTTGAAAAGTCTCAATTAGAATTTAGCAGAGAATTTGATGCTGTTTATGTTTATTTCAATCGTGAAGTTAAGAAAGGAGAGCAGTTAAGTATTAAAGTCTGGTATGGAGGATATCCAAGAGTGGCTGTTAATGCTCCTTGGGACGGAGGTTTTTCCTGGAAAAAAGATAATAATGGAAACCCTTGGATTGGAGTTTCTTGTCAAGGTTTAGGGGCTAATGTTTGGTGGCCTAATAAAGATCATCAATCTGATGAGCCAGATAGTATGCGTATTACTTGTACGGCACGTTATCCCTTAAAGATTATTGCAAATGGAGACTTAAGAAGTGACACAACTGTTTGGAATCAATATTTGGAATCATGGGTAAATGTAAGTGAATGGTTTGTTTCATATCCTATAAACAACTATAATGTAACGCTAAATATTGGCGATTACACGCATTTCTCAGATTCTTATATTTCTTTAAAAGACACATTAAGGATGGATTATTATGTATTGCATGATAACTTAGAAAAGGCAAAAGAGCATTTTAAACAAGTAAAGCCTATGATGAAATGTTTTGAAGATTACTTTGGAGAATATCCTTTTTGGAATGATGGTTATGCTTTAGTTGAAACACCTTATTTAGGAATGGAACATCAATCAGCTATTGCTTATGGGAATGATTACTTGCCAGGTTATAATGGTAACACCTCTTTTATTGATGGCCTAGATTTTGATTTTATTATTATACATGAAAGTGGACATGAATGGTGGGGAAACTCTATTACTTCAAATGATATTGCTGATATGTGGGTGCATGAAGGGTTTTGTACTTATTCTGAAGTATTGTATGTTGAGTGCATGCATGGCTATGATGCTATGTTGAGTTATGTAAATAACCAAAAAAGGAGTGTTAGGAATGACAAGGCAGTTATAGGACCATATCATGTGAACCAAACAGGAAGTAGTGGAGATATGTATTTTAAAGGCTCATTAATGTTACACACTCTAAGAAATCTCATTGAAGATGATGAGTTATGGTTTGAAATTATTAAAGGTATTTCTAATGACTTTAAATATCAGACTATAGATGGACAGGTAATTATTGATTATATAAATGTTAAAACTGGAAAGGATTTTAGTAATTTTTTTTTTCAATATTTAAATAACAAGAATATACCTGAGTTTGAATACAGCTTAGAGAGAGAAGGCCGAAATACTACTTTAGTTTATAAGTGGAATGCAATTGAAAATTTTGATATGCCACTTTTAATAAATATTGGTAAAGATGATTTCTGGATCTATCCAACTACTGAGTTTAAAGAGTTAGATTTAAGCAGATTTGATAGAGCTGATTTTCAGATAAGAACGGACTTATTTTTTATAGATGTTAAAAAGCAATAAATAATGTTTTTATCTCGAATATTTAATTAAATTTGCAGCCCAATAAATTATAGAAGATGGCAAAGAAAGGAAATAGAATTCAGGTTATTTTAGAATGTACTGAGCATAAAGCAAGCGGATTAGCAGGAACATCTCGTTATATTACTACTAAGAATAAGAAGAACACACCAGATAGAATGGAATTGAAAAAATTCAACCCTATCATGAAAAAAATGACTGTTCATAAAGAAATAAAATAAAAGAAAATGGCAAAAAAAACAGTAGCATCATTACAGAAAAAAGGAGCTAAAGCATTTACTAAAGCAGTAAAAATGGTAAAAACTGAGAGCGGTTCATACTCTTTTAAAAGTGAAATTGTACCAAAGGATAAGGTAAAAGAATTCTTTGCAAAAAAATAGTATTAAATTATACATAAATTAAAAGCTTCTTTCTATTTTTGAAAGGAGCTTTTTCTGTTTTAAAAAGGCATAAATAATGGGAATATTTAATTTTTTTTCAAAAGATAAAAAAGAAAAACTTGACAAGGGTTTAGAAAAAACTAAAACAAATGTTTTTGGTAAAATTTCTAGGGCTGTTGCAGGAAAATCTATTATTGATGAATTAGCGCTTGATGATATTGAAGAAGCGTTAATTACTTCAGATATTGGGGTGGAAACCACATTAAAAATTATTGGTAAATTAGAGGATAGAGTAGCGGAAGATAAGTATATAAATACTGCTGAACTAAATGATTTTCTAAAAGCAGAAATTTCCTTATTAATGAAGGAAGGTTATGACGAAATCCCTAAAGTTGATGGGCCTTATGTGATTATGGTGGTT
>CAJQLK010000018.1 GCA_905479165.1 uncultured Flavobacteriales bacterium
CCAACTGCCTGCCCCAATGTTCCTTCTGAGATCTTAAGCCCTAAGAATACTTGGACTGATAAAGATGCTTACAATTCGAAAGCTAATGAATTAGCTGACGCATTTAATAAAAACTTTACTCAGTTTTCAGAAAATGCAAATGATGAAATTTTAGATGCCGCACCTAAAAGTACAGTAAAAAACTAATTGTATTAAAATAACAATAAAAAAAGCAGAGCAAATGCTCGGCTTTTTTATACTCTAAATTACTTCGTTACATCCTATCAGGAACATTTACACCTAGTAAACTCATTGAAGTTTTAATAACTTCACCAACTTTAACCGATAAGCCTAATCGGAAATTAATTAGTTCTTCACTTTCAGCAGTTAGTATAGCCGTATTCTGGTAGTAAGTATTGTACTCCTTTACTAAATCATAAACATAATTAGCCACAAGTGCAGGGCTATAATTAGCTGCAGCTTCTTGTATCACAGCAGGAAATTCAGTCAATAACTTTATAATCTCTTGTTCCTTAGCTGTAATATTTACTGCACTTGGCATTACCACCTCAGCATTATGTTTTCTTTTAAGCGATTGAATACGAGCGTAAGTATATTGTATAAAAGGACCAGTATTCCCATTAAAATCAATTGATTCTTTAGGGTCAAAAAGCATACGCTTTCTAGGATCAACCTTTAGCATAAAATACTTAAGTGCTCCCATACCAACTATTTCATAAAGTTCATTTGCTTCTTGCTCAGTCATTCCATCTAATTTTCCTAAATCCTTGGCAATTCCTTTAGCCGTACTTACCATACCATCCATCAACTCATCAGCATCAACCACTGTACCTTCACGTGATTTCATTTTTCCACTTGGTAAATCAACCATTCCGTACGATAAATGATAACAGCTTTTCGCCCAATCATAGCCTAATTTATCAAGAATTAAGAATAAAACTTTGAAATGATAATCCTGTTCATTACCTACCGTATATGCCATATTTGAGAAAGCGAAATCTTCATGTCTTTGGATAGCCGTTCCAATATCTTGAGTCATGTAAACTGCCGTTCCATCCGAACGCAAAATAATTTTCTTATCCAATCCTTCAGCTGATAAATCTATCCATACCGAACCATCTTCTTCTTTATAAAACACACCTTTTTCAAGGCCAATCTCTACTACTTTTTTTCCTAGCAAATAAGTGTCACTTTCATAATAGTTCTTATCAAAATCAACTCCTAACCTTTTGTATGTTGATTCAAAACCAGAATAAACCCATTCATTCATTTTCTTCCAAAGAGCAATTACAGTTGGTTCTTTTGCTTCCCAACTTCTCAACATTTCCTGAGCTTTCTTAAAAATAGGTGCTTGTTTCTCTGCATCTTTGAGTTCCATTTTATTAGCAACTAAATCAGCAATTTCTTTCTTATGATTCTTATCAAATTCTATATAATATTTTCCAACCAAATGATCTCCTTTTAAGCCACTACTTTCTGGTGTTTCTCCATTCCCAAAATCTTGCCAAGCAACCATTGACTTACAAATATGAATTCCTCTATTATTAATGACTTGAACTTTTTGCACATTCTTACCACTAGCCTTAATAATTTCAGCTACAGAATAACCTAATAAATTATTTCTTATATGCCCTAAATGAAGTGGCTTGTTAGTGTTAGGAGATGAATATTCAACCAAATAAGTAGGAGCATTCTCAACTGAACTTACTAATCCATAATCATAAGTATTATAAGTGGTAACAAATTGATTGCACCAATATTCTTGCGTAATTTCTAAATTCAAGAATCCTTTTACCACATTAAAATCAGCAACCTCAATTACCTTTTCCTTTAGGTATTCTCCTATCTGTTCGGCAGTTTGTTCTGGTCCTTTTTTTGATGCCCTCAATAATGGAAAAACTACTAAAGTAATATCTCCTTCAAAATCCTTTCTTGTTTTTTGAAATTGAATACTTTGTTCAGTTGCTGAATACAATTCAGCTAAACATTTTTCTATTTCCTGTTTTAAAATTTTTTCTATCATTACTTTTGTTTTGGTAAAAATATTTCTGCCATCATACATCTTGCACTACCGCCACCACACGCCTCAATAGTATCTAATGAACTATACAAAATAGGGCAATGTTTTTCAATAACTAATTTTTGTTCTTCTGTTAGGCTACTATAAGCGGAGTTAGACATCACAAGGTAAGGCTTATCTCCCATCACTTGCAACATATTTCCTGCAAATCTATGCTTCTGAGCTTCAGTAATCTCAATAATTTCTTTTTCTGTTTCTGTAAGGGTTTCTAACACATACTCTCTTTCAGCTTCATCATCAATGGTGTCCAAGCAAATTACTACAAAAGTATCTGCCACACACATCATTACATTAGTATGGTAAATTGCCATACGCGCATCCTCTACATCTTGGTTGGCCGTAAAGCATATTGGACGATAACCAAACTCTTCACAAAACTGCATTACGGCAATCTCATCTGTACGGATAGAAATAGCAGCATAACAAATCATATTTACATGATCCAACACCATGCTACCCGTACCCTCCAGATACTTATCGTGCTCTTCAAATTGCGTAAAATCCTTTATTCCCTCAATAGTAAAACCATATTCATCAACTAAAGTATCAAAGATATCCTCCCTTCTTTCATCTCTCCTATTTTCAGCACACATAGGATACAGTCCTATCATAGCATTACTATGAAATGAAACCCAATTATTAGGGAAAATAGAATCTGGAGTGTCAGGATATTCTGTATCCTCAATTACAACAACATTCACTCCTACATTTCTTAATTTATCTACAAATGTATTAAACTCATTTAACGCTTTTTCTTGAGTTTGTTCATCCGTTAAATTATCTAATATCTGCTGATAATAATTATTGACAGCAGTTTGCTCATTGAACCTAAAGCCGACCGGCTTTATCATCATTATTGAATTTGTAATCTGTTTCATCTATCTAATCTCTAATTAATGGCATTGTTGAACATCTTAAAAGCCCTTCCATTTTTGCTATCTCGGCATAAGAAACTTCTTCTAATGTAAACCCTCTTTTTCTTAATTCAGTATTTAATCTTACAAATCCTTTTTCAGAAATAATTACCTCTTCTGAAATTGAAAATATATTTGAATTCATATTATACATTTCTTCTTTATCTACTTCAATTATATTTTCCTCACCAAAATAAGTTATTAAAAATTCAACATCTGCTGAATATTTAAAACCTCCCTTATAAATAATAGCCATATTTTTTCCTATAGGCTGAAAACAACAATCCAAGTGCAAGGCATTTTCTCTTGGGTCAATATCCGATTTGTTGAGTTCAAAACCTTTCACTATTTTATTTGGAAAAGTCTCAGTCAAAAAATCAAGTCCATTTTTATTGGTACGAGCAACTGTATATTTATCAAAATCCTCCTTTTCAGAATATCCAACAAAAATATAATCATTCCAAGGCATTATATCACCACCTTCTGCCCTAGCCTCAATTGGCATTTTTATTTTTTTTTCCTCAAAAATTTGGGAAAACACATTACTAATTGCATCAACTTCTTTTGCTCTATCTTCAATAATATTTGGTAAAATCAACTTATCCTCAATTGCAAAAGCAATATCTCTACTAAAAATCTGATTCAATCCTTTAATATTTTCTGGACGATAAACTTTTACATCATACTTTTCAAACACAGAAACTAAAGCATTCATCTCTTTTACACAAGAATCATTTGAAGGAAAAGTACCAGCAACTACATGCTCTCTTGATTTTGGATCATAGCAATCCATCAACTTAGGAATGCCACCAAAATCATCAGCAATACCAACAACAACAGCTTTTAAAGCTGCAGTTTCGTTATGTATATTTATCTTAAACATTTGGTATGCAAATTTAATGTTTTAAACTATA
>CAJQLK010000019.1 GCA_905479165.1 uncultured Flavobacteriales bacterium
TTAAAACTAAAAAAAAATTCACTAATTTTGAGCTATGACTAAAATTGCAATTTTCCCAGGATCATTTTCTCCCTTTACTGTTGGTCATCAATCAGTAGTTGATAGAGCTTTATCACTATTTGATAAAATCATAATCTCAATTGGAATAAATTCTGAAAAAAATCAATACTTCTCTATTGAAAAACGCCTAAAATGGATAAAAGATGTTTATGAAAACAATCCTAAAATAGAAATAAAATTTTTTGAAGGACTTACTGTTGATTTCTGTAAAAAAGAAAATGCAAATTACATATTAAGAGGGCTTAGAGATTCGCACGATTTTAAGTTTGAAAAAGGAATTGCTCAAATGAACAAAGACCTAAATAATGAAATTGAAACTATCTTTATTATCACTCCACCTGAAATTTCTCATATTTCCTCCTCTATCATTCGTGATATCATTAAAAATGGTGGTGATGTAAGTAAATTTATACCTAAAGAAATAGACCTTTAAATTATATATAATGAAATTAAGAAACCTACTTACAATTACCTTAACAACTTTACTTTTTGCGTGTACAAACACCAATACTAGGAAAGTACTGCTATGTTTTTGAAAGGAGGAGAAAGTGTTAATTTAACAGTTGATACTGAGTTTTTTGACGAAACAATTATTTATGAAGGATCTTCTGAATCTTCCTATTTAGCTAAAAAATATTTACTAAGTGAAGAAGCGAATATTAATAGTCAATTATTTTCAACTGAAAAAAGGAATTCATTACTAACTTAAACACACATATTGCTAAAGTAGAACAAGAACTTTCCATCGTAAACAATGAAGCATTCGTAACGGCCGAAAAAGAAAATAATGTAAAAATGATTGAGTATTATATTGAGAAAATTGAAGCTATTGCAAACTTACTTCAAATAGGAGAGCCTGCAATTGATTTTTTTTACTGATAAAGAAGGGAATAAGTTTTCACTTTCTACTTTTAAAGGAAGCCTAGTATATGTGGATGTCTAGGCTACTTGGTGCGGACCATGTAAGGCTGAAAATCCTGCTTTAAAAACTTTGGAGCATGACTACCACAATAACAACATTACCTTCCTAAGCGTGTCGATTGATACTGACAAAGAAGCTTGGCTAAATATGTTAGCTGACAAACAATTAGGGGGCGTACAATTATGGGCGAATGGCTTGACAGAAATCACAAAATCATACGCTATTAATGGCATCCCAAGGTTTATGCTTTTTGATACTGATGGAAATGTAATTTCCTTAGATGCTCCAAGACCTTCTTCAGGAAAAATCAGAGGATTGATTTAGACTAATTTATAAATAAATTCAAAGTTTACTATAATATAGTGAAATAAGTGTTGGTTGTAATCTTTCTACCCCAAAACAACCTTATTAAAGAACTTAATTGAGAATATTATACAAAACAAATCCTATTACATCAGAGGCTTCTTCTATTATCTTACTAATGGGAGTTCCTGATCCATGTCCACCATTAGTCTCTATTCTTATTAATGTTGGATTATTTCCTATTTGTTTATATTGTAAATGTGCCGCAAACTTAAAACTATGTGCAGGAACAACCCTATCATCATGATCTCCTGTTAGTACTAAAGTTGAAGGGTATTCTACTCCCTCTTTTACATTATGTACTGGAGAATATTTATGTAAATATTCAAACATTTCTTTACTCTGTTCAGAAGTTCCGTAATCGTAAGCCCAACCGGCCCCAGCAGTAAAAGTATGATACCTCAACATATCTAAAACACCAACAGCAGGTAACGCAACTTTAAATAATTCTGGTCTTTGAGTCATGCAAGCTCCTACTAATAACCCTCCATTAGATCTTCCGCTAATTGCTAAATAATCAGAGCTTGTGTAGTTGTTTTTAATCAAAAATTCTGCTGCAGAGATAAAGTCGTCAAATACATTTTGTTTTTGCATTTTTGTTCCTGCATCATGCCACTCTTTACCATATTCACCACCACCCCTAAGATTTGCTACTGCATAAATACCTCCTTGTTCTAACCATACAGCATTTGTTACCGAAAAAGAGGGTTTTAAAGAAATATTAAATCCTCCATAACCATACAAAATAGTAGGATTTGTTCCATCTAATTTTATACCTTTTTTATACATAATACTTATCGGAACTTTTGTGCCATCTTTAGAAATGAAAAAATGTTGCTCGCAAACAAAATCTGATGAATTAAAATCAATATTTGGAGACCAAAACAATTCAGATTCTCCAGTTTCTACATTGTATTTAAAAGAAGATCTTGGAGTAATATAATTACTAAAATTATAGAAAATCTCTTTTTGATCTTCTTTACCACCAAATCCACTTACATTTCCTTTTCCCGAAAATTCTACTTCTCTAACCAATTCTCCATCATATGTATATTGTAGGATTTTTGAGTTTGCATCTGCAAAATACTTTGCAAAAAAGCATCCTCCTCCTTTAAATACATTCAATACATTTTCAGTTTCAGGAATAAAGTCTATCCAATTTTCTACTAGAGGAGCTTTTGCATCTACTGTAATAAGTTTTTTATTTGGAGCATTTAGATTAGTAGAGATATACAACTTACTTCCAATGTTATGAGATATACGACTATTACTCTCAAAATTATGTGTTATTTGAATAATTTCAGAGTTTTCTTTATTTCTATCTTTAATATAAAGATTATTACCAGAAGTTGCTTTGGATGCACTAATAACCAAATAATTCTGATCTCTTGTGATATACCCACTTACATATCTAAATTTTTCCTTCTGACCAAAAATAACTTTATCGTCCTTTTGAAGAGTATTTAATTGATGGTAATATAATTTATGTCTATCCGTTTTATCGGATAAAACTGAGTTTTTAGGTTTGTCATAAGTAGAGTAGTAGTAACCTTCATTCCCATTCCAACTTATTGCAGAAAATTTTACATCTAATAAGGTGTCTTCCACCATAGTTTTACGTTCTGTTTCTATAACAATTACTTTCCTCCAATCTGATCCTCCTTCTGAAATGGAGTACGCTAACAAACTACCATCTTCCGAAAAAGATATTCCAGCTAAAGAAATAGTTCCATCTTCTGAAAATTGATTGGGATCAATAAATATTTCCTCTTGTTCCTCTCCTTTTTTTCGGTACAAAACATACTGATTTTGCAGCCCATTATTTTTATAAAAATAGGTGTAATTCCCCTCATTAAAAGGAATTCCTATTTTCTCATAATTCCATAGCTCTTCTAATCTGTTTTTTAAAATTTTTCTTTGTGGAATTTGTTCTAAATAAGAGAAAGTAAGTTTATTTTGTTTTGAAATCCATTCTTTCACCTGATGGGAGGTGTCGTCTTCCAACCATCTGTAAGGATCTTCTACCTCAATATCAAAATAAGCGTCTGTTACTATTATTTTTTCTGTGATAGGATATTCTACTTGTCCATATGAATGAAAAAAGAATAATATAAATACTAAAGAAATAAGAAACTCTTTCATATGACAAAATTACTCAATAATTATTTTTAAAAGTAATTTCTAATCAGAAAATCAAATTAATTTTTTAAATTTTTTTAGTAGATTGGTTAGCGGTGCAAAAAGCCAACTAATTGCTTCACTGCCTTGCCTCTGTGGCTTATTGCTCCTTTTACTTGTTTTGACATTTCAGCAAAAGTAATTCCATGTCCTTCAGGAATAAAAATTGGGTCGTAACCAAAACCTTCTACCCCACTTTTAGTTTTTGTAATCTTTCCTGAACATTCACCCTCAAAAAGGTTTTCCTCCCCTTTTATAATCAGTGCAATTACCGTTCGGAACTTTGCATTTCTGTTATCTTCATTTTCCAATTTGGTCAATACCTTGTGCATATTGTCCTCTGCCATGCAATCCTCCCCTGCATATCTAGCAGAATACACCCCAGGCGCGCCACCCAAAGCCTCAATCTCCAAACCAGTATCATCAGCAAAACAATTAAACCCATAGCTCTGATATACATATTGTGCTTTCTGCAAAGCATTCCCTTCCAAAGTAGGATTTGTCTCAGGTAATTCATCATTACAATTAATATCCGTTAAGCTCAAAATCTCAATCCCTTGCGGAACTAAAGCTTGTAATTCGGACAGTTTATTTGGATTGTTGGTAGCAAAGACTAGTTTCATTTATTCGTGATGATAAGGTTCGTTATTCAAGATTGTGTATCCTCTATATATTTGTTCAACAAAAAACAGGCGTACCATTTGGTGCGTAAAAGTCATTTTTGATAAAGATAATTTTTCATTTCCTCTAGCGTATACATCTTCTGAAAAACCATAAGCTCCTCCAACAACAAATACCAAACGCTTTTTTCCGCTCAGCATCCAGCTTTGTAATTTCTGTGCAAATTTAGGAGAAGTAAAATCCTTTGCTTTATCGTCCAACAACACTAAATGATCAGAATTTTGTAATTGCTTCAATATCAACTCTCCCTCCTTTTTTATCAGTTCAGCATTAGAAAAATTCTTAGCATTTTTAAGATTTGGAATTTCAAGCAACTCAAATTGCGTATAATGTTTTAAGCGTTTCTGATAGTGAACAATGCCATCAATCAAATACTTTTCTGATGTCTTTCCGATAGTGAGTAATACAATCTTCATTTTTTGTATTTTTGGCAATATTAATAATTTTGATTGTATGACAGAGAAAGACCTTAAAAACTTTATACAAAATGCTCTAAAGGAAGATGTTGGTGATGGTGATCATACTTCATTAGCTAGTATTCCCACTACTGCAACTAGCAAAGCACATTTATTAATAAAGGATGATGGTATAATTGCAGGAATTGAATTAGCTGAAATGATTTTCAATGAAGTAGATTCATCCCTAAAAATAGAACAGTTTCTACAAGATGGGGATACAGTAAAATCTGGCGATATTGCATTTATTGTAAAAGGAAATTCTATATCAATATTAACTGGAGAAAGATTAGCGCTTAATTGCATGCAACACATGAGTGCAATTGCGACCAAAACATCTTACCTCAACACTTTAATTGCTGATACTAATTGCAAATTATTAGATACTCGAAAGACCACTCCTCTAAACCGAAAAATTGAAAAATGGGCAGTAAAAATTGGTGGTGGCGTAAACCACAGGTTTGGACTTTATGATATGATTATGATAAAAGACAATCATATTGACTTTTCAGGAGGAATTTCCAATGCAATACAAAAAACGAAAACCTACCTTGCTGACAACAATAAAAACCTTGATATAATTGTAGAGGCAAGGAATTTATCAGAAGTAAATGAGATACTTGAACAAGGAGGAGTAAAACGAATTCTATTGGATAATTTTGATTATAAAACAACCAAAGAAGCAGTAACGATTATTGACAATAAATGTCAAACAGAATCTAGTGGAGGAATAACAGAAGAAACAATTACTAAATATGCAAAATGTGGAGTTGATTTTATTTCAGTGGGAGCTCTAACTCATTCTATACTAAACTTTGATTTGAGTTTAAAAGCCATATAAATGATTAAATTCATCATCAACATTGCCAATAAAATAAAACCATTAGGTTTTGCTGGGCTTAGTGTTTATGATGTAACTATTTTTTTTTGGAAAGGATTAGTGGAGGGAGCAATTACAACCAGAGCATCATCCTTGGCTTTCAATTTTTTCTTAGCCTTCTTCCCTTCCATTATTGTTTTTTTTACGCTTATCCCTTATATTCCCATTGCTGGATTGCAAGAAACATTAATGGAGTTATTGTCAGTAGTTTTACCACCATCAACTAATGAAATTACTTTTAACACACTTGATGATATCATTAATAACCCTAGAGGAGGATTGCTTTCTATAGGTTTTGTTTTAGCCCTTTATTTTTCTGCCAATGGTATGAGTTCCTTAATTGAGGCTTTTAATTCCTCTTACCACATTAATGAATACCGTTCATTACTAAGGCAAAAGGCACTTTCCATAACCTTAACTTTTTTTCTTGCTTTGCTCTTAATTATTACGATTGGGCTTATCATATTCGGAAAAGTAGCTGTTAACTACCTTACTGATTTTGAGATAATTAGTAAATTTTCGGCTGATCTAATACTTTACGGAAAATGGTTTGTAATGCTCGCCATGTTATTTTCAGGTATTGCTATTCTATTTCATTTCGGACCTGCAACCACACGAAAATGGAAGTTTTTTACAGCAGGTTCTATACTAGCTACTTTAGGAATTATTATTACCTCAATAGGTTTTAACTATTATATCAATCATTTTGCGCAATACAATAAGGTTTACGGGTCTATTGGTACACTAATGATTATCCTTATTTGGATGTATTTCAACTCAATTATCCTACTTACAGGATTTGAACTAAATGCAAGCATTTCAAATGCTAAAGAAAATAAGCAATTTTCCGAATAGGAATTGTAAATTTGTGCACTTTAAAAATTCAACCATGAGAAATGTTTTACTAGTATCTATTCTTTTTTTTAGCTCATTATCATTTGCACAAGAAAAATACAATGCTTTAGCAACTCCTAACACGTATCAGAATGCTGACAACCCAAATTATTGGAAGAATAAAATGCCACATGCAGCTTATTGGCAACAAGATGTATACTATAACATTAAAGCAAAAATTGATGAAGAAACAAATATAATATCTGCTACTGAGCAGTTAACTTACACCAATAATTCCCCAGATGAATTAGATGTTGTGTATTTTCATTTATATCAAAATGCATTCCAACCAGATTCTTATCTTGAGGAACTGCAATTTCAGAATGGAAAAGATCCAAAATATGGAGACTATGAAGCGCAAAAACTAGGAACTATAATTAATGATATTACTGTTAAT
>CAJQLK010000020.1 GCA_905479165.1 uncultured Flavobacteriales bacterium
GAATACGAATCACTTGTAAAAAGAAGAGAATCTGAAGTTGAAATAGTGTTTTTAGTACTCATATTATATTTAATCGTAATCTTGTCGTACCACTTAGTTTTTGACTTATTTCCAATTCCTTTAAATGGGTAAATTCTTTTTGAGCTTAGTCCAATATCAGGAATAGTTAAATTTACTTGATTTGTAGAAGTATTTTGGCTGTGCCTTAAGTTAAAAGTTAGATTATTAATAAATGCTCCTTCCCATCTTTTTGATAAATTAATACTAGATGACATTGTATTTTTAAGGTAATCATTAGCATTGTAAGAGTTGTTTCTGTAGTAAGTGCTACTACCAGCCTCTACATTTGCTGAGAAACTTAAAGAAGGATTAGCTTTTTGGTCTTGCTTGTGTTTCCATTTAATATTGAAATCTTTCTTAACGCTATAATCAGGAAAACCTAATTCGCTATTTATCATTTTCCCAAAACTTAAATTAAGATTTCCATTGTATTTATATCTATTCTTATACCTCAAACTAGATTTGAAATTCCAACTTCCTTTGGTATATACATCACTCTTTAAGGTAAGATCTAGTTTATTACTAAGGGTAAAATAATAACCCCCATCTTTTAAGAAAAAACCTTGATTTTGTGATTCTCCATATGATGGAATAATTAAACCAGAACTCTTTTTATCATTATTTGGAAAATAACCAAATGGAAAAATTAGGGGAGTAGGGATGCCAAAAAATGTTAGGTAAGCAGGTCCAGTAATAATTTTTTTACCAGGTATGATTTTAATCCTATTTGATCTAATTGAAAAATGTGGTTTTTCATGATCACAAGTGGTGTAATCTCCTTTGTTTAAGAAGAAAATATCATCCTTAACTTTCTTTACAGTTTTACCTAAAATATACCCTTCACCTTCTTTAGAGGATATCTTTTTAACGCTACATTTTTTTGTTTTAAAATTATAAGTCATCTGATGAGCTTTAAAACTTTCGTTACCTTCTTTAAAAACCGGGTGACCTATTTTGTTGCCTAAAGAATCAGAAGTAGTGCATGCATAGATTGTATTTTTATTCCAATCAATCTCGATATATGATGCTGTAATTATTGTCTTTTGATATTCAATTTTTGCATTTCCATATAAAAATGCTTTTTCCCCATCAATACTTAGTTTTAAAGAATCCTCAGCATATTGTTTTATTTCATCATCAAAAAAAGTAGTTTTATCTTCAATCGTATCAGATAGTAAAGGAATAATATTCGCTAACAAATTATTACAAACAGCTGTTAATAAGAACAGGAATAGAAATATTTTAATGGCTTTAAGCTTCAATCTAAGTAGTATATTTGTATAAAAGTAAAGTATAAAAATCGTGTCAAAAATAATTAATTTATATCATATATTCTCTAGAAACGCACTTGGCTTACTTTTATTGGCTGCTTTATTTGTAAACCCCTTATTTGCTGATGATAAAAAGAAAAAAAATAATAAAATAAGAACTATAGTAATTGATCCAGGACATGGTGGGAAGGATTCAGGTACTATGGGTACAAAGCGGTATACACAATATGAAAAGCATATTGCTTTAGATATTTCACTAAAATTAGGGAACTATATCAAAGAAGCTTTTCCAAAAATTGAAATTATCTATACAAGAAAAACTGATGTTTTTTTAGAATTAAGGGAGAGAACAGAATTGGCAAATGAAAAAAATGCTGATTTGTTTATTTCTGTACACTGTGATGGTTTTACTAATCCAAATCCATCAGGCGCAAGTGTTTTTGTTATGGGAATGAGTAAATTGAAAGCTAATATGGATGTTGCAATGAGAGAAAATTCTGTAATGTATTTAGAAGACAATTTTAAAGAGAAATACGATGGTTTTGATCCAAAGTCTCCTGAAAGTTATATTGTTTTTTCATTGATGCAAAATACTTTTCTTGACCAAAGCATTTCTATTGCAGAAAAAATTGAAGATGAGTTTGCTAATAGAGCAAAACGAAAAAGCAGAGGAGTGAAACAAGCTCCTTTTTATGTAATTAGCAGGGCTAATATGCCTTCTATCCTTATTGAAGCAGGATTTTTAACAAATCCAAAAGAGGAGGATTTTTTGAATACTGAATTAGGAAAAGACCATATTGCATCAGCTATTTTTAGAGGTTTTAGAAGATATAAAGAAAGTGTAGATGGAGCAAATATTATTGAACTTGATAAGTCAGCAGTTAAAGAGAAAGAAATCATAAAAATACCGACACTTAAAAAAGAGATTAATACTAGTAAAGTGGAGTATAAGGTTCAAATAGGCACATACTTAAAGTCTATGTTATCTGAAAAATCTTTTATGAATTTGAATGCTTATGAGGAAATAATAAATGGGACCTATAAATATTATGTTGGTAATGCATATAATAAAGCAAGTGCAGATATTGTAAAGATTAAAATGCGTGAAAAAGGTTTTAAAGGTGCATTTGTTGTAGCTTTTTATCAAGATAAAAGGATTTCTATGCAAGAAGCCTTAGATTTGCAAACGAAAAATAAATAATCATGAATAAAGAATTAAAGATTGGCTTAGTTGCAATAATTACAATTGGAGCTCTATTTATTGGGGTTAATTATCTTAAAGGATTAAATATTCTAAGTTCAAGCAGAACCTATTATGCACAATATGAAAATATCGGAGGCTTACAAGTTGGAAGTTCTGTTTTAGTTAATGGTTATAAAGTTGGAGCGGTAAGTGATATTAACTTATTAATTGAAAATAATCAGCAACTTTTGGTTACTATTAGTATTGTAAAAGAATTTGCTATGCCTTCCAATACTGTATGTAAGATTGTAAATCAGGATTTGATGGGTACAAAAGGGATTTCTTTATTGCTAGGTGACGCAACTGATTTTCTTGAAGTAGGAGATACCTTAATTGGGGGTGTTGAAGGTACTTTGCAAGATGAAGTAAATGCTCAAATTTTACCACTAAAGAATAAAGCAGAACAATTAATAGGTTCAATGGATTCTGTTATGATGATTGTTACGGCTGTATTGAATAAAGATACAAGAGAGAGCTTAAGGAATAGTTTACAAAGTTTAGATAAAACTTTTTTATTGATGACTGAAACAATGATAAAAGTAGATAGTATGGTCGCTGTAAATGATGATAGGATAACTAAAGTAGTTCGAAATTTAGAGTCCATAACTAGTAATTTAGAAAGTGGCAATGGAGATATTAAAAATATATTGACTAATTTTTCTACTCTTTCTGATTCATTTGCTAAAGCTGATATCGCATCAGTTTTGAAGAATATAAGCTCTATTACTACTAAAATAAATAATGGTGAAGGAAGTATAGGTTTATTGCTTAAAGATGATAAAATATATGACAATTTTGAAAAATCTACTCGTGAGCTAGCTGAGCTATTGGAAGATATTAAAAGGCATCCAAGTAGGTATGTTAATTTTTCAATTATAGGTGGTGGAAAACCTTATATTGAGGCAAAATCAAAAAAATAAAATATGGGTATTTCAAATATAATATTCTTAATTGTATTTGCTGTTGCAATCTCTTTTTTTACACGAAACTTTAGCAGAATTGTAGAGAATATAAAACTAGGTAAAGATATAAATAGGTCAGATAGAACTACTGATAGATGGAAAAATATGTTTCGCGTAGCAATGGGACAATCCAAAATGACTAGAAGACCAGTTGCAGGGATTTTACACATCATAGTTTACTTAGGTTTCCTTATCATCAATATTGAGGTAATTGAGATAATAGTTGACGGGATATTTGGAACCCATAGGTTTTTAGCGTCTATACTCCCTTTAAAATTATATAACTTCTTAATTAGCTCATTTGAAATTTTAGCAATTCTAGTCTTAGTGGCTTGTCTTATCTTTTTAGTTAGAAGAAACATTATTAGAATAAAGCGTTTTTGGAGTAAGGAAATGACTGCATGGCCAAGAACAGACGCAAATCTTATTTTGGTTTTTGAGATTTTATTAATGTCAGCTTTCTTAATTATGAATGCTACTGATAGCTTGTTATTTTCTGCTGGTGCTGAACACTACACTACTTCATTTTCTACTCCTATTAGTCAATACTTTCAGTTTTTGTTTAGTGGATTAGAAACTTCAACTTTAGTTATTATTGAGCGATTTACTTGGTGGTTTCATATTATTGGAATTTTAGGATTCATGAATTATGTTCTTATTTCTAAACATTTGCATATTTTCTTTGCTTTCCCTAGCACTTACTTTGCTAATTTAAATCCTTTAGGGCAGTTTACTAATTTGGAGTCAGTTACTAATGAGGTGAAATTAATGATGGACCCTAATACTGATCCTTATGCTGCACCACCAACTGATGCTCCTGCACCAGAATCTTTTGGAGCAAAAGATGCTACAGATTTGAATTGGGTACAATTACTAAACGCTTATAGTTGTACAGAGTGTGGAAGGTGTACAGATAATTGTCCCGCCAATCAAACTGGGAAATTACTTTCTCCAAGAAAGGTTATGATGGATACTAGGGATAGAATTTCTGAGATAGCAGTAAATAAAAGAAATGGAAAGGATGATACTAAAGCTTTATTAGGCAACTATATAACTGCAGAGGAATTATGGGCGTGTACAAGTTGTAATGCCTGCACAGACGCTTGTCCTATTGAGTTAGATCCTTTATCCATTATTATGGATATGAGAAGATATTTAGTGATGGAACAATCAGCAGCACCGACTGAGCTGAATATGATGTTTACAAATGTTGAAAATAATGGAGCTCCTTGGCAATTCCCAGCAGCTGACAGATTAAATTGGAAAGATGAATAAATTAGTAGAAAAGAAAGTTGATGGAGAGTTAATATCTCCAGTCTTACCTGATAATATTAAAAATTATCTGATAGATATTGATGGTACAATTTGTGATGATATTCCAAATGAGGAGCCAGAAAAAATGGCAACTGCAAGTTTATATCCTGATGCGTTAAATACTTTAAACAAATGGTATGAACAGGGGCATTACATTACCTTTTTCACAGCAAGAGTAGAGGAGCATAGAGAAGTTACTGAAGTTTGGTTAAAAATAAATGGTTTTAAATACCATGGGCTTCTAATGGGTAAACCAAGAGGTGGAAATTATCACTGGGTAGATAATCATATTGTTCGAGCTACTCGTTTTGACGGTAAATTTACAGATTTAGTAGAGAAGGAAGTTTCCATACAAGTTTTTAAATCATAATAATATGAGTGAATTACAAGTAAAAACAATGGCCGATTTTATGGCTGATGGCAAAAGTGCTGATGTTCTTTTTTGGGTAGGTTCTGCTGGTAGTTTTGACGATAGAGCAAAGAAAATTACCCGTGCTTTTGTTCAAATCTTAAATAAAGCAGATGTAAACTTTGGTGTTTTAGGTTCTGAAGAATCATCATCAGGAGATGCTGCAAAGCGTGCTGGAAATGAGTTTTTGTTTCAAATGCAAGCTATGATGAATATTGAGGTGATGAATAGTTATAATGTAAAACGAATTGTAACGACTTGCCCTCATTCTTTCAATACCCTTAAAAACGAATACAAAGGCTTGGGTGGTGATTATAAAGTACAACATCACACTGAGTTTATTACAGAACTATTAGCAGAAGGAAAACTAAAATTAAATGGAAATCTTAAGGGAACAAAAGTTACTTATCACGATCCTTGTTATTTGGGTAGAGCCAATAATGTATATGATATCCCAAGGGAATTGATTAAATCATTGGGTGTTGAGTTAGTGGAAATGAAAAGAAGTAAGCGTAAATCATTCTGTTGCGGAGCCGGAGGTGCTCAAATGTTTAAAGAATCAGAAAATGGGGCACAAGACATTAACATCAACCGTACGGAAGAGGCTTTGGTCTTGAAACCTGATATTATTGCAACTGGTTGCCCGTTTTGCAATACTATGATGACGGATGGCGTGAAAGCCGTTAATGAAGGAGCAGCTCAGGTTAAAGATATTGCTGAACTGATTGCAGAGAACCTGTAATGTTAGCAGATTTCAATACACTACCAGAATATTCTCGTATTTGGGTATATGCAGCTGAAAAGGCTTTAACTACTGAGCAACAAAACCATATCCTAACTTATATTTCTGAACATCTGAAAGGATGGAATGCACACAAAGTCCATTTAACGGCTGGAGTTACTATTTTAAAAAACCATTTTATTGTGGTTGCTTTGGATGAAACCGTGAATGGAGCAAGTGGTTGTTCTATTGATACGCTACAGCAAACTATACAAGTATTAGAAGAGGACCTGTCTATTTCTTTAATGAATAGGCTGAATGTATTTTGTAAGATAGATAATAAAATACAATGTATTCCTTCTTTTAAATTAGGAAGTATGGCAAATAGTGATACCCTTTTTTATGACCTTACCATACTTGTAAAAAGTGAGTTAAACACTTACCTAAAACCGATTAGTGAGGGTTGGTGTGCCCATTTGGTGTAGGCTAAACCCTGAAAACCAAAACTTCCGTTTTTTTTCACACACATATATAAGATGAAACGATAATATACCCTTTTAGTAGCAGTGCTCTTTACACTGCTAATGAATGCACAGTGTATTTCGGATATGCCAGTAGATATATTTGTTTTTACTAGTGCACAAACCCAATATATAGTTACTTTGAGTTCAACTTTAAATGGAGAATTGGTCTACGCAAGATTATATTGGAGATACAGTATCCATTCAACCTAATTATTAGTTGGATGGTTTTGTATATCCTCTTTTGGTCAACTGGACTCTTTCAACTTACTTACTATATGCTGATAGTATTTTTACTATTACTTCAACTTCAGGAACTTACATGTGTGAATTATAGATGCCTTTGGTTTTGAATACACTAGTTATTGTGATGTGTTTGTAGATAAGGTTGGTATAGATGAACAATCTCAAAACAAAACCTTAATAAAAGTAACTGATGTACTAGTAAAAAATCAAAAAGAACAAAAAAAAACTCCTATTTATACATCTATGATGATGGGACAGTAGAGAAAAGAATAGTTATAAATCTGAGAAATTCTTTATTCCCTTTCCTTTATATTTAATTAAAATAGAGTAGTTCGTTTTACCTATAAAATAAGATTTCTGAGAAATCTTTCTTCTTTTTGTAATGAGTTTAGGGATTTCAAAATAAAAGGCAAAGTGAGCTTTCATTACAGCAAACAAATGACCTATTCCTTTTGGCTTGTTTAAGAATGTAAGAGCAGCCACCCCATCTAGAACTAACCTAATAGGGATAATAAAAAATAAATAGGGTAGTGGTAAGTTCTTAAAAAGCATTTTTAGGTTATTCCTAAAAATGCTTTTTAAGAACTTACCACTACCCTATTTATTTTTTATTATCCCTATTAGGTTAGTTCTTAAAAAGCATTTTTAGGTTATTCCTAAAATTCAG
>CAJQLK010000021.1 GCA_905479165.1 uncultured Flavobacteriales bacterium
GCTGATATTGACATGGAAAAAACTATTTGGGAACAAATTACTGGTGGATTAGAACAAGTAAATGTTGGCGGAAAACTGATGAATTCAAGAGCCTATGTAGCTAAGTTTAATTTTAATGGTTCTGATCAAAATAAAAAAGTAGGAGTACTTTCTGGTGGGGAGCGTAATCGGTTGCACCTAGCCATGACTTTAAGGCAAGAAGCAAATGTGCTTTTACTTGATGAGCCAACCAATGATTTGGATGTAAATACGCTAAGAGCTTTGGAAGAAGGATTGGATAATTTTGCGGGATGTGCAGTAATTATTTCTCATGATAGATGGTTTTTAGATAGAGTTTGTACTCATATTTTAGCATTTGAAGGAGATAGTAATGTGGTTTATTTTGAAGGTAGCTTCTCTGACTATGAAGAAAATCGTAAAAAACGATTGGGTGATATTTCTCCTAAGCGAATTAAGTATAGAAAGTTAAAGAGAGATTAAGTTCATTGGATTTAGACAGTCATAAAGAGCAGTTAAAGTTAAAAAGCAAGCAGAATATTCAGTTTTTTAAGCGCTTAAAAAGAATAAAACCCAAGCTTTTAGATAAGCTTATTCATCCTGCACATAAAGATGTTTTTGAATGTACTGATTGCCTAAAATGTGCAAATTGTTGCAGTACAACAAGTCCCCTTTTTACGGATAAAGATATTAGTAGAATTGCAAGATATTTACGGATCAAACCTTCAGCTGTAGTTAGTCAGTATCTAAGGATTGATGAAGATAGGTTTTATGTTTTGAAAAAAGCACCCTGTACTTTTTTGGGAGATGATAATTACTGTTCAATTTATGATGCTAGACCAAAAGCATGTAGAGAGTTCCCGCATACTGATAGAATAAAACAAAATCAATTGTTAAATTTAACCGAAAAAAATATTGAAGTTTGCCCTGCTGTTTTCAGTATTATTGAAAAAATAAAACTAACCTTAAAATAAATAATCATGACAAAGAATTTACTTTTTGCATCTGCAATCCTATTAATTACTTCTTGTGTTTCTAATCATAAAACAGAAGATGAAGTAATGGTTGAAACACTTATTAAGAATTCACTTACTTTAGAATTTGCATCTAAAAACCCAGTAGTTAAAAAAGAAGGAACACATGTTAGTGCTTCTGAAATGCTACATTTATCTTTAGCTGATAATTCTCAAAGTGATTTTGTTGGTAAATCATTAACTTTAAACAATACTATTGAAGGTGCAATCAATTTTTATACTAGAAATGATAGTGTGTTTTGTAATGCGCCTAATTCGTTAATGATGATGAGTATGCCTCCAAAACCGGGTATTCGCCCAGCTATGATAGCTGCAAATGCTGAATTTTATGTTACTCCTATGAGTTTGCTTAAATTTGAGTCAGTTAACATTATGTTTGTTGGTTTAGGTGAGTAAACATTTCCTGCAAAAACACATTACACTTTTATGAGGACTAAATGTAAGAGGTTATAAGATTATTAAAATGACTGATTTACAAGCCTTATTCTGATATTGATTCTGTTTAATAAATTAAATACTTTTCTCTAATTTTCTTAAATTTTTCTAACCCCTCTTGCCAACTTTCTTTTATTTCTTTTTGAGTTTTCTCTGCAATAATTTGTTTTCTAAGTTTATCAGTTCCTGCTAGTTTATCAAAAAATATATTGAAGAACTCTTCTTTTTCAGGGCATTGCTTATAGGCTCCAATTATCCAATTTAAGTTAATACTAGTTAAGGACTTTTCTTTTCTTAAATCAGTTCCAAAACATTCTTTATTTTCATGCTTAGGATACTTACTTCCAGCTCCACTTTTTGGAGTAAAAGAATAATCGCTCTCTAAATAAGGAGCTCCAAAATGCTGAAAAGGATAAACCGTTCCTCTACCAATACTTACTGTTGTTCCTTCAAAAAGGCAAAGGCTAGGATATAAGTTGATAGCTCTTGCGTTAGGTAAGTTTGGAGATGGTTTTATTAGTAAGTTATAACTCATATTATGAGTATAATTTTTCATTTCAATAATGGTTAAATCACAGTTGCTTTTAATCCAATGTTCTCCATTTACCATTTTAGCGTATTCTCCAATAGTCATTCCGTGTACTATGGGAATAGAATGCATTCCTACAAAACTCTCAAATCCTTTTTCTCTAATTGGCCCATCTACATAGTGTCCGTTTGGGTTGGGTCTATCTAGCACTATTACGCTAATATTGTTTTCTGCAGCCGTTTCCATTATAAAATATAGAGTAGATATATAAGTGTAAAATCGTGCTCCAACATCTTGTATGTCAAATAAAATTACATCTATTCCTTCTAATTGTTCTGCGTAAGGTTTTTTGTTTTTTCCGTAAAGAGAGATTATAGGCAAACCTGTTTTGCTATCTGTACCACTCTCTACTTTTGCTCCTGCATCAGCTTTTCCTCTAAAACCGTGCTCTGGAGAAAATACTTTTACAACATCAATTCTTAAGTTGAGCAAACTATCAACTAAATGTGTATTGCCAATCAAAGATGTTTGGTTTCCTACAACTCCAACTTTTTTGTTTTTTATCAGAGGAAGGTAGGCGTCAAGTCTTTCGGCTCCTAATCTTAAATTTTGTGCATTTGCACTAAAAGTAACTAGTATTAAACTTATGCAGATTATTTGTTTTATTTTCGCCATCAAGATGAATGTTGAATATTTTATAGCTAAACGATTATTTACTGCAAAGGAAGAAAATAATACTTACACTAAGCCCATTTTACGTATTGCAATTTTGGCTATTGCGCTTTCTGTGGCGGTTATGCTTATTTCAATTATGGTTGTTACTGGCTTTAAAAACGATATTTCTGATAAAATTATTGGTTTTGGATCTCATATCACAATTTCTAACTTTACTAATAATCAGTCCTATGAAAGTGAGCCGATTAGTATAGAGCAAGATTTCTATGCTTCAATTAATGATATTGAGGGAGTAAAGCACATCAGTACTTTTGCTACTAAAACTGGGATAATTAAAACTGCTGATGAAATACAAGGAGTAGTATTTAAGGGTGTTTCTTCTGATTATGATTGGTCTTTTTTTAAGGATAATTTGGTTAGTGGTTCAGTTTTTGAAGTTAATGATAGTGTAAAATCAAATCAAATTCTTATTTCTGAAAACATTTCAAAAACTTTAAACTTAAATGTAGGTGATGGTTTGGTAATGTATTTTGCTCAGAATCCACCTAGGGTAATAAAGTTTCATATTTCAGGAATTTACAGTACAGCAATGTCAGATTTTGATAATTTGTTTGTGTTGGGAAGTATCGAACATATTCAGGCATTAAATGGTTGGGAGAATAACAAGGTAGGGGGCTTTGAAATTCAGTTAACTGATTTTGATGATTTAGATAAAATTACTGATGAGGTTTATAATTTAATACCTTACAATTTGAATGCTCAAAGCATAAAGGAGAAAACGCCTCAAATTTTTAATTGGTTAGATTTACAAGATGTAAATGTGCGAGTAATACTTATTTTAATGCTTATTGTTGGTGTTATCAATATGATTACAGCTTTACTTATTTTAATACTGGAACGAACAAAAACTATAGGAATCTTAAAAGCGCTAGGATCAACAAATTGGAGTGTAAGGAAAATATTTCTTTATAGTGCAGTTAACTTAATTGTTAAGGGCTTGTTGGTTGGAAATGCTATTGCTTTGAGTTTTGCTTTTTTACAGAAACAGTTTTCATTAATCCGTTTGGATTCTGCTACCTATTACATGGATACAGTTCCTGTCAATTTTGATTTAACATACATCATGCTCTTAAATATTGGAACTGTAGTTGTTTGTTACTTAGTTTTGATTGTCCCTTCAGTAATTATTACTAAAATCACACCTATTAAAGCAATTCGCTTTGAGTAAAAAAATATAAATTTGCATCCTTAAATTTTACAATGAAATATTACAATAACATACTTGAAACTATAGGAAATACTCCTTTAGTTAAGCTTAATAAAACTGTTGAAACAAATGCTTTAGTTTTAGCAAAAGTGGAAACTTTTAATCCTGGACATTCCATTAAGGATCGTATGGCGCTTAAGATGATAGAAGATGCTGAATTTGATGGAAGACTGCAACCTGGGGGAATCATTATTGAAGGTACTTCTGGAAACACTGGTATGGGTTTAGCTCTTGCTGCAATACAAAAAGGCTATAAATGTATTTTTGTTATGGCAGACAAACAATCCAAAGAAAAGATGGATATTTTGCGTGCTGTGGGTGCTAAGGTAGTTGTTTGTCCAACTGATGTTCCGCCAGAAAGTGAAGAGTCCTATTACTCAGTTGCTAAGCGATTAACAAAAGAAACGCCAAATTCTTGGTATGTGAATCAGTATGATAATCCATCTAATGCAAAGGCTCATTATGAAAGTACTGGTCCTGAGATTTGGGAACAGACTGAAGGGAAAATTACTCATTTAGTTGTTGGAGTTGGTACTGGAGGAACTATTTCTGGTACCGCAAAATACTTGAAAGAACAAAATCCTAATGTTAAAATTTGGGGAATTGATACTTATGGTTCAGTATTTAAAAAATACCATGAAACAGGTGAGTTTGATAAAAACGAAATTTACAACTATATTACAGAAGGGATTGGTGAAGATATCTTACCAGAAAATGTTGATTTTGATATGATTGATCTTTTTGAAAAAGTAACGGATAAGGATGGTGCTATAATGGCAAGAAGATTGAGTAGGGAAGAAGGGATTATGGTAGGGTATTCTGCAGGAAGTGCAATTGCGGGATTAAATCAATTGAAAGATAAATTAACTAAGGATGATGTGGTTGTGGTTATTTTCCATGATCACGGAACACGTTATGTAGGTAAACTTTTTAATGATGATTGGATGAAAGAACTAAAGTTTATGTAGTAAATTCAAAACTTACTAACATATTAAAAAGTCAGAATAAAACTAAAGGGCTGACTTTTTTGTTTTCCTAAATTTACGGTTCTTATTTAAAAGTAGTAAAAAGATTCTATGTACCTAATATTAGATACGGAAACCACAGGTTTACCACAAAATTGGAAAGCACCTTTAACTGATTTTAATAATTGGCCAAGGTGTGTGCAATTAGCATGGCAAGTGCATGATGTGGAGGGAAAGTTGGTAGAGGTAAAAAACTACATCATTAAACCTGAAGGATATGATATTCCCTTTAATGCTGAGAAGATACATGGAATTTCTACTGAACGTGCTAATAAGCAAGGAATGCCACTTACTGAGGTATTGGTAGAATTTGTAAAGGATATTGAAAAATGTAAATTTGTTGTTGGGCACAATATTTCTTTTGATAACAGCATTGTTGGTTGTGAATTATTAAGGAAAGATATGTTAAATCTGTTGGCTGATTTCCCTGCATTGGACACTAAAGATGACGCTACTTATTACTGTGCTATCCCTGGAGGTA